>CAZUDJ010000001.1:0-4342 GCA_964618575.1 uncultured Gammaproteobacteria bacterium
GAAAGACTACACTTAAAGAGGCTAGAAAATAGAATAAACAAAGGAGGGGTCAAAGAAATGATACTGGCTTTAAATTTTACTCTAGAGGGCGAAACTACAGCAATTTACTTAAATAAACTATTTAAAGACAAGCTGCGCATCACCCACTTAGCCAAAGGACTTCCGGCTGGCTCTGACCTTGAATATGCTGACCAGGTAACACTTAAAAATGCCTTTAAGTACAGAAATGAAATAAGGTAAAATTTTACAATTTGAAAAGCAAAAACCCGCTTAGTTTAAGCGGGTTTTTATATACTCTAAAATTAATTTTAAAAAACTAAGCAATAGTATTTATCTTAATACTAGTATAGTTTTGACGATGTCCCAGGGTTCTCTTATAACGAGTTTTATTTTTATACTTTACAACTGTTACCTTCTTAGCCTTAGCACTGTCTATTACTTCTACCTCAACTTTTTCGCCTAATGAAGGCGTGCCAACTTCAACCTTATCACCATCGGCAACAAGAAGAGTGTCTAATTTAAGTTTAGTGCCTGGCTCAGCTTCAAGTTTTTCTACCTTAATAATTTGGCCTTCATTAACCTTGTACTGTTTACCTCCAGTTTTAATAACTGCTATTTTTGACATATTTATTTTTTTACTATTTGTTCTAAAAATAAGCATTTACTTAGAACAAATCCTTTTATTAGTATTGCATCAGCTTCTTTAGTCTGAACAAACTTATATTATACAAATATTTGAAAAATGTCAATAAATGATTTATAGTAAAGGAAGAGTTAGGGCTTATAATTAAAGTTTATACTTAATTATATAATAATTATCAATATGGCTAAATTTATCATCAATGGTGGAAAGCAACTTTCTGGCCAAATAGCGGTCAGTGGTGCTAAAAACGCTGCTTTAAAAATAATTCCCGCATCAATTTTGTCAAACGATACCATTACTATAAAGAATGTACCTAGAATTGAGGATGTAGATTGTTCACTGGAGGTGCTAGCTGACCTAGGTGCTGAGATTAAGCACCAAGGATCTGAGATTCAAATAAATACTAGTGGAGTGAATAAGACTGAGCTTAGCCAATCTATGGCTAATAAGTTTCGTGGATCAATTATGTTTGTGGGTCCTATGTTGGCTCGATTTAAGGAAGTTAAATTTCCCCATCCCGGTGGCTGTGTAATTGGAGCAGCTGGACGACCTATTGATCTGTTTTTAGATGGCTACAAGGCCTTTGGCGCTACTGTCACAGAGGAAGATGGTCGCTTCTATCACATCAAAGCTGATAAGTTAAAAGCAGCTAACTACTTCTTCCCTTTAATTAGTGTAACTGCAACTGAGAGCATGATGATGACTGCTGTCTTAATACCGGGTCTCACTATTTTAAAAAATTGCGCCATGGAGCCAGAGATTGAAGCTTTGGCCTTATACCTAAACAGTCAGGGTGCTAAAATTTCAGGAGCGGGTACGCCCACGATGAAAATTGAAGGAATAGAAAAATTAGGAGCTGATGTGTTTACTGTCATGCCCGACAGAATTGAGACGGGTTCATTTGCCATTTTAGCCGCAGCAGCCAATGCAAACCTAGAAATAACTAATTGCAACCCCGAGCATGTTATGACATTGCTTAAAATTTTAGAAAAAACCGGCGTTAATTTTGAACTAGGTGAAAGCAGTATTAAAATGAAAACTAGAAAGGGAGAGTTAAGAGCTCATAACATCAAAACTCACGAATATCCCGGCTTTGCAACTGATCTGCAGTCACCTTACGTTGTCTTAATGACACAGGCCAATGGCACCTCCATTATTCATGAGACTATATATGATAGACGCCTCATTTGGACAGATATGCTTTCGCAGATGGGTGCAAATATTATTATGTGCGACCCCCATCGTGTTGTTGTCCAAGGACCTAGCAAACTATATGGAAAGCATTTAGTTAGCCCTGATTTAAGGGCTGGTATCGCCTTAGTTATTGCCGGACTAATAGCTGAGGGCAAAACTGAGATTAATAACATCTATCAAATAGACCGCGGCTATGCTGATCTAGATAGCAGATTACGTGCGATAGGGGCTGATATAAGCCGCTTAGAAGAATAAAATAATATGTCCAAAAAAATACGCGACTATCTTTTCTTTTTGTTTATCTTTCTTTTTATAGTTATAACAACTGGCGCATCTCTTTTCGCCTCTGGTTATAAACTAAATCTCAATAGACCTATACAGTTTAATCGTCTTTTAGTTAGAACTGGGACCCTCTCTATCACCTCCTCTCCCAAGGATGCTTATATTTATCTAGATGGCAAAAAACAAAGCAATAGTAGTTTCAATCCTTTGCAAAGGAGGCAAGTCTCCACTCCGGCTAAAATAAAAAATATTCTACCTGGCAAATACACCCTTAAGCTAGTAAAAGAGGGTTTTTGGCCGCATGAAAAAGAGGTTTACATTGACTCTGGAATCACTAATTATATAGAAAATATAAATCTCTTCCGCTCAGACTTGCCCACCCTTGTCTACCGTAGCGAGCAAAGCAAGTTTAGCCTTAACGCCAATGCACAATATATGTTTTTAAACGCTAGCCAGGAGTTTGTTGACCTAAAGCTCGGCAGTCTAAAAAAAATCGATACCAAAAATATAGACGGAGGAACTTGGCTAAAAGATGCTCCTTATTTTTTTAGTGATGGGGTGGTTTACAATATTTCCGATGCTGGTATAAATGATCTACTGCCTGAGCTTAAAAACTTAAGTTGGAAATATGATAAAGATAACGACTCCATCTACTATAGCGACGCTTCGAAATCTATTTATAAGTTAGATAAAAATAATAAAACCAGCACTCTTTTGCTTCAAGATGTAGATAACTTAGATTACAAGCAAGATGGCTCATCTTTATTTATAATCACTCAACTAGAGAACAAGAAATATCTAGTTGAAATCAGTTTAACGACCAGTGATGTAGTTCAAAAAATAGAACTACCAAATTCAGCCAATTATCGCTTTGCAGCGACTAATAAAAATTCTTTTTTAAGTCTATATGACGAAAGGAATTTCTCTTTATACCTTATTGATAAAATTGACTGGAGACAATCTTTCCAAATAAATGATGTTAAGGATTGGGAATATATAAACCGTGACACTATTATCTATCACAATGGCTGGGAAATAAGCTCGCTGGACTTAAAGAATAATTCCTACAAGATACTAGCTCGCCTAAGCGACCCTATAAAAGAAATTCTTTGGCATGACAAGGACAACTACTATATTTTCTCAACTGCAGACTCTTTAATTGCTGGTGATATAAACACAAATACTCTCACTCCCCTTTTTAAGACGCAAAGTATTGGCACTATTGCTCTAAATAGTCGCAATGATAC
Source organism: uncultured Gammaproteobacteria bacterium (assembly GCA_964618575.1). GTDB lineage: Bacteria > Patescibacteriota > Patescibacteriia > Patescibacteriales > UBA12465 > UBA12465. Next base: position 3,367 of record CAZUDJ010000001.1, read on the forward strand.
TTTATATTTCTATGGCGAGATAGGAAGACAACATGGTATCTACAAGCTGCTTCTTAAATAACAAATATTTAAAAACTTTAAATTGTCCCCCTTCGCTCTCTTGGCTGTGCTTGTTTTTACTGTCTCTATTTTTAGCTATCAGATTTCCAAGATATATGCTCAATCAAAGAGAAGTAACTTTGGAAATAACTCTTTGGTTGTGGAAGGAAATGCCACTTTGCAAAGAGAAGTTAGCGCCAGAAAGATTGGGATTGGCGTATCTAACCCTACTAAGGCCCTGGAGGTTAATGGCAATGCAAATTTCTGGGGTATAATACACGGAGTTAACTCAGATAGTAGTCATCATAATGCCGTTGTGACAGTTGCTTATGCTAATCAAAAAATTGACCAATATTTAAAAAACTTAGTAGTACCGCCTGAGCCACCAGATACAGATTGCTATGAAATAGAAGAGCCTGTTCCTTATTGTAATTTCAATCAAAACCCATATTTACCGCCTTGTGACCCGGATTACTACCAAAGAGGTCCGATTAACTTTGATGACTATGGTGGCGGGGGTTGCTATGTAAGTAAAAGTTGCTGTAAGTTTCCTGAGCCCCTTACTTGTCAGTGGGTAGAAAAGCCAGTTACCTACGCCGGTCTTGTATCAGACTTGAGCACAAGTGGTATTTGTTCTACTGGTTGGAGTCCAATGACATACTACCGCTCTCAGAGTCGTGGAACCACTTGTACTCTAAATGTACAATGCTGTTTTTAGATTACAGCCCTCATACATTTTAATTTAATATCTATTACTTTATAAAAATCGTCCCTTAGGACGATTTTTATTTTACACTCACTTCTTTAATTTATTAAACTGATTGGCTTATTTCTTCTCAGCCAGCTCATTGATAAGCTTTTGTAAATCATCTTTAACTTCTTCATGCTTTAAACCTAGTTTTAAGGTGGCTTTAATAAAATTAAATTTATTTCCTGT
>CAZUDJ010000001.1:4442-37764 GCA_964618575.1 uncultured Gammaproteobacteria bacterium
CCATACTTATTATAAACATCAATTAATTGTGTTACTGGTGAGATATCAGCATCATATAAGGTATCACCAAACATTATCAAAACTGGCTCATCTTCGCGTACTAGGTGAGCAGCACAATTAATAGCATGACCATCTCCTAAAGGGATAGGTTGTCTAACATAAGAAAACTTGGCTAGCTTCTCAATTTTCTTTACTTTCTTAATTAAGTCTAGCTTATTTTTTTCTACTAAAGTTTTCTCTAGCTCATAGGAATAATCGAAATGATCTTCTATAGCACGCTTACCCCGACCAGTCACAAAGATTATTTCTTCTATACCGGCTGTAACAGCTTGCTCCACTAAATACTGAATAACAGGCTTATCTACTACTGGTAACATTTCTTTTGGCTGGGCTTTTGTAGCCGGAAGAAATCTGGTACCAAAGCCAGCTACTGGTAAAATTGCTTTTCTAATTTTTTTCATATATTTTAATTAATTTTTATATTTCAAACTCCATTTAGCAAAATATTTAAGCCATGAGCTAATGTGAACCCAGCTTAGACTGTCTTTAAATAAAGCGATATACCAAGGGTGCTTAGCACTTTCTCTGGCATGATCATGAATAACAATAGCATTGGGATTGTATATTACTTGCAAACCTTTTTCTTTAAATTGCCTCCCTAGATCAGTGTCTTCAAAGTACATAAAATAGCGCTCATCAAACATTGGCCTAAAGATACTTCCATCCTCTAATTCAATTTCTTTCTTAAACATAAGACAAGAGCCCATTAACCAATCTACTGCCCTAATCTCATTATGATCAAAGTCACTCATGGTAAAGTGATCACGTGTATTTTTAAAATAATTTCCTAAAAAAGTACGCCTTAAAATCGGCATAAAAAAACTGGGAAATCTTAAACAAGACATCTGTAAGCTTCCATCTGGATAAAGTAACTTAGGGCCTATCATGCCCACCTCCTTATTACTTTTAATGTAGCTATGTAAAGTTTTAATTGCCCCCCTATTTAAGGATGTATCTGGATTTAAGACTAAAATAAATTCACCTTGTGCTTCAGAAATTCCTAAATTATTACCCCCGCCCATGCCTAGGTTTTTTTTAGAAAGTATTAATCTGACCTGCTTGTCATAAGGAATGATGTCGCTTAGATCATCACCTGAGTCATTTTCTACTAAAATAATTTCCCATTTTAAAGAATCTAAATCTTCTTTTAAAATAGACTGCAGACAAGTTCTTAATTTATCCTTACTCTTGTAGTTTACTATAATAATTGATAGGTCCATATTAAATGATTTTTTTAACAAATTGCCAATAAGTATTTAAAATTGGATTAGCAATATGTCGCAAAATAAAATTATCTATTTCTAAAAATTCTAAACGGCCAGCCATGGTTTTTGTTATCTGAGAATTAAAGCTTCCTCCCAGTCTTTTTATACTAGCTCTAAACTTAAAAATTTTCCACCAACTGAGTGGGTTCCAAAAATATAAGTTAACTTTTAGCCAAGTTTTAAACCAAGAACCAATCAGTGAGTAGCCCATCATGGCAATATTTAAAAACACAAAAACAGGGGCAAGTATCACTAAAAGGAAGATAGGGTAAAAACTAAAGGCCATTAAATAACGATTTCTTTCCATGTAGTATAGCATTCTCTGGCTACGGGAAAATTCATATTTATGAAAAACGCGTGCTTTTGGAGCTAAAATTATTTTATAATCTGCTAAGCGCGCCTTTAAGCTATACTCTATATCATCATGATACATGTAGTACTCCTCATTCCAACCTGAAATCTTTTCAAACACTTCCCTCCTGCTTATAAAACAACAACCGCTGGCATAACCTAGTATCTCGGGATAGCCTTCTATCTCTCTGTCTGCCTCTCTGTAGGCTGAGGTGCTGCCAAAGCCTAAGAAGTGCACAATATTGCCTAAAGTATTTATTTTAGCATCTGTGCCCTCCTCGCTATGAATTAATATCTTAGCCTGAGAGATGCCTGCTTCCTGGTTTAGCTCTAAAGACAAAACTAATTCTTCTATACAGCGAGAATCTAAGACTGTGTCCATATTTAAGGTCACTATGTAATTATGCCCTGCTAAAATCGCTTCCCGAAAACCTAAGTTATTAGCAACACAATAATTGCCATCAGCGCGAGGTAGTATTATTGCCTCCTCGTATTCCTTTTTTAAATAATCTACAGTTTCTTTGGAGCTGGCATTATCAACTATATAAACTTGGATATTTTTACTACCGTAGGTCTGGTCGCGTAAAGAGTCACGACACTCTTTTAAAAAAGAGCGCGCATAGTCTTTATAATTTATAAGCACTACAGCAATTTTTTCTTTTACCATATCTATCTAATAAATAAGCCAATGAAATTCCAAGCGAAAAGTAGTCCTCTTCTTTGCCAGGGTCTTTCCCACTTGCCAAAGTATTTTAGCATGGAGTCTCTAAAATAAGCTTGGGCCTGTGTACGCTTTAGCAGGGCAAAGCTTTGCCCGATATCATCGCGACAGCTGGCTTTTGCATTATACCAAACCTCACCTCCCAAACTATAGACATAGCGACAAAAGTCTACCTCTTCAAACCAGACAAAATATCTCTCATCTAGATAGGGCTCGTAAACTCCACTTAAACGCTTATAGGCCTCTCTGTTTATTAAAAAAAATGAACCCCTAACTGAGTCAACCTTAGCTGACTTACTATAATCAAATTTAGGCAATAAATAATTGTTTAAAAGAACAGGAAATAAATGAGGTAGTTTTAAAACTATCATCAACTGGTCAAAGAAACGAGGAAAACGACGAACATGATTTATAGTTCTTCCCTTCCCATCTATTAGTTTTATACCTGAGACCACCGCCTCACTCTTTTCTTTAGCAAAGCCCAGGGCTAGGGACAAGGTGTTTGTCTGCAAGCTCATGTCAGGATTTAAAAGAAGAATAAAATCGCCTGTAGCCTTTTTTATCGCTAAATTATTAGCTTTGGCAAAACCAAGATTTTGTAAATTGGCAATTAACTTAACTTGCGGGAATTTCTCCCTTACCATCTGGGCACTGCCGTCACTTGAGGCATTGTCAACTACAAAAACTTCAAATTTAAAATTACCCTCTGATCTATAGAGGGCTTTTAAGTTTTCTTCCAGCTTATCTTTTACCTGCCAAGAGACAATAATAATAGATAAATCCATATCTAGCGACTTATTTTAATAGTTTTAAGCTGTGATGTTTTTCCTTTACTTATTTCTACCTGATATCGTCTGAGCCCTAACTCACTCGCTAAGAACTTTATCAAAGCCCGATTAGCTTTATTATCCTCAGGAATGGTAGTTATTTTGACGTACAAAACACCTTCTGGTCCATCACTAATCTTATTTTCTGAGGCGCCAGGATATACTTTAATAGGGAAAAAAACTTCCTTATTTTCAGCTATTTTTTTCTTTATTTTGTTTATTATCTTCATACTTAAGTAATGCTATTTCTAAGCCAAAAATACCCTTTTATTATACCTCTAATTAGCTTTTTTTACTAGGCCCTTGATATAAAATATAGTATTTGTCAATATTTATTTTATTACTAATCTATAGTAAGCTATAGGTAATTACTAAGTATTTATATAAGGCATATGGATGAAGCAAAAAGAGACTTAAATTTACAAACATCTAAATATAAGCGCCCTTCTTGGGATGAATATTTCTTAAAAATTATGGCTATGGTGGGTAGTCGCGGATCTTGTGACAGGGGTCGCGCTGGCTGTGTTATTGCCCGTGATAACCGTATTGTTGCTACTGGTTATGCTGGCTCACCCATAGGTCTAGCGCACTGCGATGAGGTGGGGCATGAAATGCACACTGTAACTCACTCCGATGGCAAACAGTCAAAGCACTGCATCAGGACCACTCATGCTGAACAAAACGCAATCTGTGAAGCTGCTCGCATGGGCATTGCTTTAAATGGAGGTACACTATATTGCAAAATGACACCTTGCTACACTTGCGCTAAGATGATAATAAATTCTGGCATCAAACGAGTTGTCTGTTCCTTTGATTATCACGCTAGTGCTAGGAGCAAGGAAGTGTTTCGTGAAGCTAATATAGATTTTAAACTCATCTCAGCTGACATTGTTGAATATGAAAATACTTAAGAAACTTTAATTGACTTTTTAACTTACTCTGCTTAAGATAAGCCTAGTAACTTAAAAATATATAATATGAAAACTTATCTAAATTTATTAAAAGATGTCGACCAGAATGGCCTTGGCAAAGATGACAGAACTGGAACTGGCACCCACAGTGTCTTTGGTAGGCAAGCTAGGTACGACCTTAGTGAAGGCTTCCCTCTTTTAACTACCAAGAAGGTCCACTTAAAATCCATCATTCATGAATTACTTTGGTTTTTAAATGGTGATACCAATATTAAATATCTAAATGATAATGGAGTAAAGATTTGGGACGAATGGGCTGATACAAATGGTGAGCTTGGCCCCATCTATGGCAAACAATGGACAGCTTGGGAGGGAAAAGATGGTGTAAAGATAAATCAGATTAAAGAGGCAGTTGCAGCCATAAAAGAAAATCCCGACTCAAGACGTATAATCGTCTCTGGTTGGAATGTAGCTGATTTACAAACCCTAATTAAGGGTGAAAAAAGTGCTCCTCCGCCTTGCCACCTCCTGTTTCAGTTTTACGTTGTAGACGGCAAATTATCTTGCCAACTCTACCAAAGAAGTGCTGATATTTTCTTAGGAGTTCCTTTTAACATTGCCTCCTATGCCCTTTTGACTCTAATGATGGCTCAGGTTACTGGTCTTGTTCCTGGTGAATTTATTCATACTTTTGGCGATTTACATATCTACAATAACCATGTAGAGCAGGTAAAACTACAACTATCTCGCCAACCTAGAAAACTACCCACCATGAACTTAAATCCAGAAGTAAAAGACATCTTCTCTTTTAAGTATGATGATTTTGAGCTTTGTGATTATGACCCGCATGCAGCTATAAAAGCGCCAATTGCGATTTAAAACTTAATAGCCCCTTACAACTAAGGGGCTTTTTAATAAAAATATGATAGCAGTAACAATGATAATGGCTATGAGTCTAGACGGCATAATTGCCAAAGATAGCCTCCACTTTGCCAATTGGACCAGCCCTGAAGATAAAAAGCTCTTTGTTGAAGTTTCCAAGTCTCATGGCCTTATTTTAATGGGCGAAAATACTTTTAAAACCTTTAAGTCTCCCTTAAAAGATAGATTGAATGTCGTTTTTAGCCGTAAAGAAGATTTAAAAGACCAGCCTGGTCTAAAATGGGTCTCTGGTGATCCAAAGGCTGTTTTAAAAGATTTAGAAAAAATGGGCTACAAGTCAGCTCTCTTGGGAGGCGGCTCTAACTTAAACTCACTTTTCCTAAAACATAAACTAATTTCTGAAATTATAGTAAGCCTAGAGCCTAAAATTTTTGGCCAAGGTCTAACACTCTTTAAAGACGACTTTGACCTTAACTTAAAGCTATTGGAAATGAAAAAGTTAAATAACAATACCATTAAACTAAGATATAAGGTATTATACTAAAATATGGCAAAATTAATTATCGCCCTAGTTGGCCCTATTGCCAGCGGCAAAGGGGTAACAGAGGAGTATATATCTAAAAACTACCAAGCCAGTAGCTTTAAGTTCTCTCGTCCGCTAAGAAGTGTTTTAGAAATTTTGCAATTAGAGCCAAGCCGAGAGAACCTCCAAAATCTTTCCCTGGACTTAAGAAATCGCTTTGGAGAGGACCTCTTAGCTAAAATAATTGCCCGCTCTGCGAAACTAGCTCAAAATGATATCGTTGTCATAGATGGAGTAAGGAGACTGGCTGATATCTCAGAACTTTTAAATCACCCTGAATTTAAATTAATTAGCATAGAGGCAAATAGCAGCGTTCGACACCAGCGGGTCTGTGCTCGCAATGAGAATACTGGTGACAGGGACAAAACCTTGGCGCAGTTTGAGTCAGATGAAAAGCGTGAATCAGAAAGAGACATAAAAAAACTTAGTGAAATTTCTCACTATAAAATTATAAATGAGGACGATATTGCTAGCCTCTATCGACAAATCGATAATATTTTTGCTAAAATTAAGACATATGGAAAATAAGAGAGGAAAATTTATTGTTATAGACGGTACTGATGGTTCAGGAAAAACCACTCAGCTTGAGCTGCTTAAAAGTAAAATGATAAGCGAGGGCCACGAAGTTGAAGTTGCTGACTTTCCTCAATACAATACTAAGTCAGCTGGCATGGTAGAAGAGTATCTCTCCGGAAAATATGGCAGTGCTAGCGAAGTTGACCCATACAAAGCTTCTATTTTCTATGCCATCGACCGTTTTGACGCCAGCGCTACTATAAATAAATGGCTAGACGACGGTAAAATTGTACTCGCTAATCGCTATACCAGTGCTAGCTTGGGTCATCAAGGTGGAAAAATAAACAACCCTCTGGAGAAGAAATTATTTTTTAACTGGCTTTTTGATTTAGAGTATAAAATATTTGAGATTCCCCGCCCTGATCTAACTATTATTTTACACGTTGAGCCTGAGATTTCATCTAAGCTGGCTAAACGTAGGCAAAGAGAAGATTGGGAAGGAAAAACTAAAGACATACATGAAGATGACCTCTCTCATCTTAAAAATGCCGAGAAAACATTTTTAGAAATGGCTTCTAATTTACCTGGTTTTAAGTTAGTAAAATGTACTCATAAAGGGGAGATTTTGAGTCCCGAGGCGATTCATTTCTTAGTCTGGCTTGTCAGTAGTCAGCTTATCAAAAATAGTAAGCCGCATAAACGTGACTTTCAGGCTATAGGCAATATTATCGGCTCAAATAAGCAAATTGTAAATAATCGTGATTTAATTCTAAATGAACACTCTAAGGCTAAAGAAAGCTCTCTGCCTCTAGAACAAGTCGAAGATAGCTCTAAGCTACAATCTAGCGTTGCTAGTGTAATGGAAAATAAAGCTAGCATCCAAACTGAGATAAAGGAAAGCTTGGTGGAGCTAGAAAAAGAAAAACAAGCCACAGCTAGTAGTCCTAAAACTCTGGTAGTTGAAAAAATAGATGAAGACGCTCGCCTCCCCAGTAAAGCTCATGTTGGTGATGCTGGTTATGACCTATACTCAAGCGACTACTACTCTATACCTGCCTATGGTCAAGCTCTAGTTTCAACTGGGATTAAAATTAAAATACCAGAAAATTCTGTTGCTTTAATCTGGGACAAAAGTGGCTTAGCAAATGATGGCATCACCACCATGGGTGGCGTAATAGATGCTAGTTATCGGGGGGAGATAAAAGTTATAGTTAAAAATCTTAGTGAAGATATTTTTAATATAGTGCCTCAACAAAAAATTGCCCAGCTTTTAATCCAAGATGTCTATAATCTTGAAATTAAAGAAGCTAAAATAGAAAATGATAGCAAAAGAAATGAGGCTGGTTTTGGAAGCACTGGTAAATTTTAAAAAATATGACAAAATATAAAGCTATAATTGGTTTAGAGATTCACGCTGAGCTTGCTACTAAAAGCAAGATGTTTTGTTCTTGTGATAATAACTCCGAGAACAAAAAGGCAAACACCAATGTCTGCCCTATATGCTTAGGTCACCCCGGCACCTTACCCGTGCCCAACAAAAGTGCAATTGAAGCAGTAATTGCCTGTGGCTTAGCTTTAAATTGCAAAATTAACCTAAAGTCAAAATTTGATAGAAAAAATTATTTCTACCCTGATCTTCCTAAGGGTTATCAAATATCTCAGTTCGATCTTCCTCTGGCCTACTCTGGTTCTTTAAATTTAGGTAGTGATAAAATAGAGATAACTAGGATACATCTAGAAGAGGATACTGGTAAATCTACTCACCCTAAAGGCAGTGATTATACATTGATCGACTTTAATCGTGCCGGCACACCCCTTATGGAGCTTGTAAGTGACCCAGTGATAAAAGATGCTAAGCAAGCTAAAGACTTCTGTCAAAAATTTCAGCAAATTATGCGCTATTTAGAAATAAGTCAAGCTGATATGGAAAAAGGAGAGATGCGCTGTGAGGCGAATGTTAGTTTGCAAGAAATTGGTAAATTTAAAAACAAAAACGGAATAATTACTCCTCTTAAAAAATATAAACTTAACAACAAGGTTGAGGTTAAAAATATTAATTCCTTCCGCTCTCTTGAAAAGGCCATAAATTATGAAATTAAACGTCAAGAAGAGTTACTTGAACAAGGAGGAGAAATCGTAGCCGAAACCAGAGGCTGGGATGAAAATAAAAATAAGACAGTCAGCCAAAGAGTGAAAGAAAGTTCAGCTGACTATCGCTACTTCCCTGAACCAGACATCCCCCCTATAAATATAGACGGCAAGTGGCTCGCTAAAATAAAAGCTAGTCTGCCAGAGCTACCTGATAATAAAATAAAGAGATTTCAACAAGAGTATGGTCTTAAAGCTGACATGGCGGAAACTCTTTGTGCTACTAAAGAGTTATCTCACTTCACTGAACAGGTTATCTCTGAGCTAAATGCTTGGATAGAGGCAAATGGTGACGACCCTAGACGCCAAGATAAGAAGCTAGCTCAAATAGCATCTAACTGGCTAAGTAGTGAACTACTAAAGCACCTTAAACTAAATAAAGAAAATATTTCCGACCTTAGGCTAACAGCGGAAAACTTTGCTGAATTAGTCTGTTTAATATATCAAAATAAAGTAAATTCTTCCGCGGGTCAGATTATTTTAGATATAATGTATAAAAATGGAGGTGATCCGACTGACATAATGAGAGATTTAAGTTTAGAACAATTAGATAGTCGCTCCGAATTAGAGGAAACAATAAAAAGTATCTTAGCAAAACATCCTAGCCAGGTAGCTGATTACAAGGCTGGTAAATTAAATATCATTCAATTTTTACTTGGTCAAGTGATGGCTCAAACTAAAGGAAAGGCTAACCCAACCCTGGCCAAAGAAATACTTCAAGACTTGTTAAAATAAGAGAGTATAAAAAAAAGACTACTTAAGCTAAGTAGTCTTTTACTATTTCCTTCATCTCTTTGTAGCTACTGACATAGTTTATCTTTTGACCCTGTTTTTCAAAACGCTTAAACCAGGTTTTTTGTTTTTTAGCAAAACGATAAATAGCGGTGATGAGCTTTTCTCGCATCTCATCTTTATCTAATTTTTTTTGCAAATAAAGACTTACATATTTATACTCTAAGCCAAAAGAAATTAAACGCTTATAAGAAATACCGGCCTCATGCAATCCCTTCACCTCATTTATCAAGGCCCCATCTTTAAGCCTTTGGTCTAAACGTAAACTAATATTTTCTCTCATTTTAGCATCGCTTATCTCTGTGGCTATTACTAAAAAATTATAAGGATTATCTATTTTTTTTCTCTGGACTATATCGCCTTCCGAGGCAATCTCAAGATAGCGAGCCAGTCTTCTGGCATTATTTCTATCGCTATTATTTAAACGCTCTGCAAAATCTGGGTTAAGTTTTTTAAGTTTTTTGTATAGCTTGTCTGCACCTAAGCTCTCTTGCTTGTCACGCTCTAAACGCTTACTTTTAACATTTACCAGTTCATAATTATCTACCAAAGCTTGAACATAGAGGCCACTACCACCCACTATGATAGGTAATTTTCCTTTATCTAAAACTCTTTCTATACTTTTCTTAGCAAGCTTTAAATAACGTGCCAGGTGAAAGGGTTGGCGCGGACTGGCAACATCTATTAAATGATAGGGGATGTCATGTCCTTTATAATTATAATCAGGCAGGTCTTTGCCTGTTCCTATATCCATTCCTCTATAAACCTGTCTACTATCAGCGCTAATTATCTCCCCTGATAATTCATGTGCTAGACGAACACCTAGCCCGGTTTTGCCACTAGCCGTTACACCGGTAATGACAATTAACTTAGGGCGCAAATCTTCTTTTTTATTTTTTTTAGCTTTCTTTATTTTCGACATACAAATAATACTTATTTAAGAAACTATCTCTCCCTCTAGGCCCATAATATCAGCTGAGCTTATTTTAACATTTACAAACTTGCCTATAATTTCATCATTTAAACTCTCATTTAAAGTAATTTGCACCATTTTATAATTCCCCGCTTTGCCATAATACTTGCCCTTACGGTTTTTCCCTTCTACTAGTATTGTTAGCACCCCGCCTAGTAATTTTTTATTTGCCTGATAAGAGTTTTTAAACATTATCTCTTCCAATATTTTTTCTCGACCTGCCTTTTCTTTTTCACTTACATCATCTTCTAAAGTAGCTGAAACAGTTCCCGGTCTTGGGCTATAGCGAGAGATATAGGCGAGCTCAAATTGAGATTTTTTAAAAACCTTCAATGTATTTAGGAAATTGGCCTCACTTTCCCCTGGATAACCGACTATAATATCGGTCGTGATACTGATATTCTTTTTAAGAGCTCTTACTTTTTTAAGTATATCTAGGAAATGCTTAGAATCGTACTTACGATTCATAGCTTGTAAAATATCATCGTCACCAGATTGAAGGGCTAGATGCAGATGAGGACAAATTTTATCATATTTAGAAATAATTTCTATTAGCTTATCACTTACATCCTTAGGATGACTAGAAAAAAACCTTATCCAAAAATTTCCTTTTAAGCTTGCCACTTCAGCTAATAATTTAGGAAAATCATAGTCTAGAGAGTGATAGGAATTTACATTTTGGGCGATTAAAATAATTTCTTTGTAACCCTTATTAAGCAAATCTTTTACTTCTAAAATAATATCTGAGGCGCTACGATAAACCTCCCTACCCCGGGCATAAGGAACCACGCAATAAGAACAAAAATTATTACAACCATTGCCTATCGGCACTTGGGCTGAGAAAGAATTTGTTTGTTTAGGTGAAATATTTAAATATTTCTCACCTTCCTTAAGCCTAGTCTTATCCAAACTAAGCCTGCTTTCCATTTTTGGATTTTCTAGCAATTCTAAAATATCAGGCAGGGCACTAATAGGCATAAAATAGTCCACCTTAGCCGCAAGCCTTTTCTTAACATCCTCTCGCTTGGAAAGACAGCCGGTTAAAAGTATTTTAATATTTGGATTTAATTTTCTGGCGCTACTAACTAGACTATAGGCTCTATTTTCAGCTGACTGTCTAATTCCACAAGTATTGATAATTAAAAGCTCAGCCTGTTTTATTTCAGAAACAGAAAGGTAGTCGTGCTCATCTAAAAAACTGGCTATCCTAGCACTGTCAGAGTAATTCATAGCGCAGCCTAGGGTAACTATATGGTAATTTTTTTTCATAATAATTTTATTCTTCTTTATTTTCTAAGCCAGATGGCAGCATATCCATAGTGCTAGTCGCTAGGCCCTCAGGAGCAGAGTCTTGCAAAGTATAGAGGCTAAAGTCATGATTAATTCTTTTAAGCAGCGTCATCTTTAAATCATAGACATTGAGCTTTCTCTCATTTAAATAATCAACTGCTTCAGCGGGAAGAGAGAAGTTATAATAATATAGGGGATAATATTTCACTAGCTTAGCTGAGGCAATAAGGAGCTCATCGTTTGGAATTGTGCCCATAATTACCCTTCTTTCTGGAAATAGAAACTTATCATAATACTTAGTAATGATAATAGAATTCTCTTCTGTTTGTGCCCGAACATCTTCAATGTACTCTCTTTCTCTTAAATTATTATAATATAGATGAACTAAGCCTTCCTCAGAGCCAAATAATACAAAATCTAGACTAATTAGACTTATTATTATAACAACTACAAGCTGCAAAGCACTTATTATTTTTTGACTCTTAAAAGACTTCATCCCACTTATAGCTAAAACAAAAGCTCGCGTTAAATGATATATTAAAAAAGAGGCAATCGGTATCATCATTAAATAAATTGGCAACCAATAGCGGGTATAGGAATTCCCTATAGTAAACCTATTGGGATCTGGATTATCGTTAAACTGCCAAGAGCCATAATAAAAGATTAAAATAGTTGAAAGCACTGCAAAGATTAAAAAATAAACTAAATGCTTCTTTTCAAACTTAAAGAAACTTCTAACTACAACTAGAACAAAGCCTAAAACAAAGAGCAGACTTAAAATAGGAAACATTTCTATTATATAATGCTCTGCCATCTGCAGTGATTGCTCATAATCAAAACCAAAATAGAAAATGTTGTGGTATATAGTTTTTAAATAATCAAGCGAGCCTCCTCCCTTAATAACTGACTGCACTATACCAGAGCCAGCCTCAGAGATATCATCTAAGGAGCGATTCATTTCATTGTAGCCACCGCGCAGTGGCGCAGAATAGAGCAACTGGTTAAAGTAGAGATTGGGTATAATCGCTAAAAACACTCCGGCGACAATTAAAATAATTTTACTAAAGCTATAGGATTTAAAATAAAAAAGCCAAGCTATAAAAAGAGCTGGTAAAAGCCAAATGAGCTCAGAAAGACGAGTAATAAATGTTAGCCCTAAAAAAACACCAGCTAAAAAAGCATAAAGCAGCTTTAAATAAAATTCCTTTCCCAGCTTAAAGTTTAAAAATTTAGCCTTAAAGCTAGTTTTAAATTTATTTTTTGACTTGAGCTCTTCCACTTCGCCCCTCTCATCTTCACTTGCTAAAGAATGGCTATCTAATTCTGCTTTCTCAAGCACGGGTTGCTTGGGCTTCCTTTCTTTAGCTGCTAAAATTAAGAAATATATGCCCAAAAGCAGTAGGACAATAAATAAAACATTATGGAACATGCTTCTGACACTATAATAAATATAAACTGGGAAAAATGTCAGCAAAGCGGATGAAATAAGAGCGATTCTTTTATTAAACACTCGCCTCACTATCTCGTAATAAATAAGTATGCCTAAAGCAGCCAACAAAGGCGTGAAAAAAGGAATTAAGGCTGAGCCAAGAAAACTTGCTAAAAAGCCATATATAAGTATTATTCCTAAAAAACTAACTGGCTTTAACCAACCAAAGTCACTTCTAAAGCTACGCGGCATAACCATGTTGTCACCTATAATAGCTGCCTCATCAAAGCTGCCTAAAGACTTGCCTTCACTAAAGCGCTTGCTAAAAAAATAGTTAGCACTTTCATCAGGAGAGGTCCATTTAGTATAGCTGTCGTCTTGTAAACTAAAATTAAAGCTAGAAGTAGCAATAAAAAAAAGACTAGCTAAAATTACAAGTATAAGACTGTTAAAATTGACTTTAAATTTTATTTTCATCAATTTAATGTTAACCGAAATTGCCATTTTTAGCAAGAATTTGCTATTATATTAGGACCTATGAGATATCTTAAAAAAATAAAAAATAGATATAAAATTCTTGACTGGCCGGAATTACTTGTCAGTCTTTTAGTTATTTACTCAGCCTTAATCTACTTTTTCTATTCCTTAAATGCTCTGGGCATTACCCTTGCATTAGTTCTCACTTTTATCACTTTTGTTAGTCTTTTCAAGCTCAATTTACTAAAACTAGAAGAGAGGCCTAAAAATACTATAAGAAGACTAGATAACAAGCGTCTACTTGCAATCATAACTTACTTAATTTTTGTTTTAGGTGCTTTTTTAGAATTATTTAAGGCTAGAACTGATTTAGCTCTTATATCTCCCTTTGAAGTAATAAACAAGGGTTCCTTTTTTCTTTTCTATGCACTTAGCCTAATTATCCTCTTTCTTCTTATAAATCGTAGATATTTTAAACAAAAAACAAATATAGGGCTTCTGTCACTACATTTATTTTTAAGCCTTAGTCTAGCTCTTATAGTTTACAGGATAGCTTATGGCTTTGACCCCTTCATTCACCTAGCTGCAGTTGAAACCATAATAGACCAGGGAGTAATCTACCCCAAGACTCCCTACTATTTAGGACAATACGGCTTAATTACCATCTTAAGTAAAATAAGCGGTCTTTCAGCCTCTATTTTTAGCAAACTATTAGTCCCTCTTAGCGCTGCCCTCATATTACCAAAATTAGCCTTTAACTTTTTCCAAAACCTCTCTTTAGATAAAGATGCTAAGAGCAGAGTTGTTCTTGTAAGCAGCTTAAGCGCTCTTACTCTTGTATTTTCCTTATTTATAATTAGCACTCCGCAAAATTTTGCTTATTTATTTTTATTACTTACAATCTACTCCGCTATTGCCAAAAAGCCGCCTGCCTATACCGCAATTTTTGCCCTAGCTTCAGCCGCAATTCACCCCATTGCCGGCATCCCTGCTATTATTTGGAGCTTGTGGTTAATATTTAAAAACCAAGAAGCGCGATTTAGCCAAAAAGCTAGTAAGTTTATATCCGCTTCCCTCCTTGCCGCAGGAGCTCTTTTAATCCCCTTCGCTCTGTTTATCGCCAGTGGCGCTAAGCGGCATAATTTAAAATTTAACTATCAGTCTATCTGGCTTACCCTTAAGTCATTATTTGCGCCTGGCTATAGCGGCTCCCAAGACTTTTTACTAAATGCTGTTTACCTTATCGCTAATTACCAAAAACTTATTATAATAGCCATGATTTTAAGCGGAGTCTTAATTTTTTTGAAAAATAAAACTAAACTACATTTTCATGATAAGGCTACTTATGTTTGGCGAGGATTACTTAGTATTAACCTCTCTTTAATTGCAGCCTACATCTTAAGCTCTCAGATTAATTTTAATAATATTATTGCCTATGAGCAGAATGATTTTTCCAGTCGTATAATAAGTATAATTATCATATTTTCTAGCCCTTTTATTGCTCTTAGTATTTATTATGCTATAAAAAAAATATACGATCTTCCTCGTCTTAAAACACGACTAATTTTCTTTGCTTTGATTATTTTCTTTATTTCTAGTTCGCTATACTTGGCTTACCCAAGGTTTGATAAATATCATAACTCTAGAGGCTATAGTACTAGTAAATACGATTTAGAGGCGGTTAGAGTGATAGATAAGATGGCAAGTGATAAATACCTCGTCTTAGCCAATCAACAGGTCTCAGCGGCCGCTCTGCACGTCTTTGGCTTTACTAATTACCTAGATACTCCCTCTGGTGAGCTCTATTTCTACCCCATTCCTACTGGGGGCATTTTATACAATTATTATTTAGATATGGTCTATGAGTCACCCAGTCGAGAAACAATGCTCTCTGTTATGGACTTAACTAAAACCCAAGAATCTTATTTTGTAATAAACAAATACTGGAGTGATAGTTCTAAAATAATAAAGGCCGCCAAATTAAGTGCTGATAATTGGCAGGCCTTAGAAGATAACAATATTTTTATTTTTCAATATTTAAAATAGAATTTAAAACAATAAGAAAAAGAAAGTCGCTTCTTAGCGACTTTCTTTATAATTCCAAACTGGGCCAACAACTATTACTTTATTTCTAGCCACCTGGTGAACTAGGACCATGAGTTTTAATTTTCTTATATCTTGCACCACTGCTTTGCCACCAAGATCTGAACTGTGCTTTAAAACATTGTCAGAGCTAGACTGTTTATCAACTTGATATCTCTTGGCAAAATCTCGCAATTGCTCAGCTTGAGTCTCATCTATAGACTCGCCCTGCAGCTCTTTAATAATTACAGCTTGCAACATTTTTAAATCTTCATCTATACTTTTAATTGTTTGAGCAGCTAAATTAACCTGTCGATTTAAACCTAGAGCTGAGAATGTGTCAGCTACCATATTATTTATCGCCAATAATTCATTGATAAGACTTAAATTAGGTTCAACATATATATTTTCATCTACACTAAAGGATGTATCTAAGGTGTTTCCCTCAAACATGGGAGTAAAAGAAAATCTATCTAGCGGTACTTGTAAATTTACCCAAGCTGAAATGGCCGTATTTATTTTTTTCTCTTTCCAAAGATTAGAGCTAGCAAAAACTGGCATAGCTACATTATTATCAATTATAGATTTCATTAGACTAATAGTAGACCAGTAGTTTGATGTATGCCAAATACCATCTCGATTCAATTGATTAAGCAAAGTATCAGCCGATGATTTGTAGTTTAAATATTTAGAATTTTCTACAAACAAATCGTTATCTCCCATCGGTGTAACTAAATTAGCAATATCTAAGGCGGTGCTGTTGCAGCGAACAAATTGATTACCTACTTTACAGGCGGTAATATTATTTGCACCTAAACTTGAGCCTTGATAGGGTCCTAGCTTTGGCCAAGTTAGATGAGAAAATATATAATCATTTGGCCAATAGGCACCGGTTAAAATCTTTAAGCCTATTTTCTTTGTGTTTTCTTTTTTACTCTTATCTATCGCTCCCCTAATTTCTGAAAAATCATAGCTAAGTAGCTGATTTTTTAATTTTTCTAAATTTGAAATTTGCTCCTCATTTTGAGAACTAAATATTTTCTCTATATCATAATTATTACCAAAAAGAGCAATGAGAGAGTCTCTAAAATCGACGTAATCTAACTCCTCGCGTAAACCTTGAAAGAATGCCATGAGCTTATATATAATTGCCCACTGTGACTTTAGATTATCATTAGTACTAAGGTCAGTAGATATCAAGCTAGCCGCTACCATATTAATTCGCCAATCTTCTTGGTCCAATAAACAATCCGGGCAAGCTTCGCTACGATACTCAAGTGGGAATAAAGAACTAAGCCAAGCTGAGGCTAAAAAGAAATTATTTAACTTAGCATCTGACCTATACTCTTTGGGTACGGCAAACTCACTATAGTCACGGACATAACGAAGGTTAGGGGATTTATTCATATCTCTACCTGATTTTATAAGCTGAACTTCTTTTAAAACATCATCCCGCAAGTAAGTTGGGACAATAAAATTAAATTTCGCTACATCACCTTCACTAAATTTGGTTTTATCCTCTATCGCTCCTTTTATAGCCACCTGATCTGGGGCTGGCTTTAAGAGCTCTAAAGATACTGCAAAAAATGCCATCTCCATTCTTTGCCCTTCTAAGATTACGTCATTGATATTACCTATTGCTGCTAAACGATTTTCATACCTACTTTTAGATATCTCATACAACTTCTTATTTATATTCCAGAGGTAGTCATAGAAAACTCCCTCCTCTATCTCTTTGTAGATTTGCTTCATCATGTTTTGATGATAGTAAACCATAAAGTCTGAGGTAATAAGAAGCGGTATTTGCTTTTCTTCTAAACGTTTATAGATAGCATAAAAATCATCTACTTCATTTTGCCAAGGGTTATCTAAAATAGCAAAGCCATTACTATTTAAATTGTCTATAACTGGATCTAAGTTTATTTTTCTAGACAGGGCATAATAATTAAAACCATCCACTTTAACATTGACAGGCAAAGAGTAGTCATTAATATTAGTATTTAAACTATTATCTGGTGCTTCATAAAAATCAGAGAATGACAAATACTCAATATCTAAATCATTGGGATTAAAGTTAGGTGTCGAGGTGGCACTGTCACCCTCACCCCCATTTAGATTTGGCAAAGTGTTGGGATCAGATGTATCTTCTTGCCCGGGAGTCTCAAATTCTATAGGGTCAATATTACTTTTTGAGCGCTTATTTATAAATACCGATGCTAAAACAATAAGCACTAACAAAATTAATACTAGAGAGCCAATAACTAAGGGTTTTTTAATATTTCTATTGCCCTCTCCGGAGAACTCATTGTCTCCACTTTCTGGTATTAATATATTATTCTCCTCAAACATAATATTATTTTAAATATTTATTTTTGTAAGCTAAGTGCTCGGCGTAAGTTTTGGAAAAAAATATTTCACTCCCATCTCGTGTTGTCAAGAAATATGTATAGTCAGTAGGAATAGGATAAACCGCTGCCTCTATTGCCTTTAAACTAGGATTACAAATTGGCGTTGGCGGTAAACCTTTATACATATAACTGTTATAAGGCGTGTCTACTTGTAACTCAGTGCTACTATGGGCGGGATTGTTATCGGAAAAATAATAGGAAAGAGTAGCATCTGATTGCAAAGCCATGCCAATTTTAAGTCTAGACCAGAAAATATCAGAAACAATTCTAGCCGATCTATTGTCAGTATCCTTATAATCTATCGGCGCTTCTTTTTCAATTAAAGAAGCCATGATAATAACATCATAAATTGTTTTTCCTTGACGTTTTATTTCTGCTCTTAGCTCATCATTTAATTTTTTATCAAAATTAGATAGCATTTTTAAAATCAAAGCCTCGCTGCTGGTGGCTTGCTTAAAAACGCGATAGGTGTCCGGAAACAAGAAACCCTCTAAGCTGTAATGCTTTGGTTTAGTTTCCAAAAAATCAAATTTTTCCGAGTAGTCCGCTGGAAAGTCTTCTTCTTTTTTTTCACGATAATCTACCATGGGTTCTCCAGCTAGTTTTTTAAAACTAATATCTAAGCCTGAGATATCTTCTAGATGTTTAGCTATAACATCTATGGTCCAACCCTCTAGCACTTTCACATCCACCTCCTCTTTATAAACTATCGGGCTAGGTTTTTTTCTATTTTCTCTTTCTTCTATTTTACTCGCGATAAATTTAGGGAGTAAATGCTTATTAGGTCTAATTATTTTATGATAAATAATTGGGCTAAAGGCTAGCAGCAAAATTGCTCCTGCTATAATAATAGGATATTTAAGTGGTATAACTTTATATTCGCGCATTTGATTTTAGCTTATTTTTTAGATTTTTCTTTTTTAAGCTGGCTGCCTTAGCAATCATCTTAGAACTAGCTCTAATTTTTTCACCCAAACCATCTACCATTTCTATGCCTAGCTCTTGGCAAATTGGATATTCAGGTACATCATTTAAACTTTTTCTGTCACCACCATTGGCGAAAACATCGGGCTTTAGCTTGGCTAAAGAAAGACAAACAGTCTTATCCTTATCTATAGCTAGAAAAGCACGATCGACATACCTAAGAGCTGAAATGATCTTTAATCTATCTGCCTCAGACATAAAAGGAACACTACCTTTTAATTTAACTTGCTTATCATTGTTTACTATAACAACCAACTCATCACCTATTTTACTGGCCATCTCTATCATCTCCAGATGCCCAACATGAAGTGGATTAAAATAACCAGAAACAGCCACTACTCGTTTATTCTTTTTAGAGGCAATTTTATTTTTTTTAACTTTATTTTTCGGCTGAGAACTCTTTAGCATAGTAGAAAATTAATATAAATTAGATAATAACATTATACCAAATATAGCGTTTAATTAAAACTAAAATATAAGCTCAGTTATAAAAAAAGTAGGTACGAAAGTACCTACTTTTAATATATGACTCTAAATTCATTTATTTCTACATCATCCCTGCCATTGGATTCATGCTGGGACTATTATTTGCAGAAGTTTTTTCTTCTTCTTTTTCAGAAATTACTGCCTCGGTAGTAAGTAGCATCATAGCTGCTGAAGCTGCGTTTTCTAAAGCTGATCTAACTACTTTAGTTGGATCTACTATACCGGCTTTTATCATATCGACAAACTCTCCACTAGCAGCATTATAGCCAGTAAGCTCAGGGCTGGTCTTATTCTCTTCGATAATTCTATGCAAAATTAAGGAGCCGTCTACACCAGCATTATCAGCAATAATTTTTATGGGCTCTAAAATAGACTGATTAATTATCTTTTCGCCTATACTGCTCTTATTGCTTTGACTTCTTAGCTCTTTTTCAAAATTAGCAAAATCTTTACCATAAGCTGAGACCAGTAATGATAGACCACCGCCAGGAACTATCCCCTCTTCTATAGCTGCCCTGGTTGCATTTAAGGCATCTTCTATTCTGTATTTCTTTTCTTTCATTTCTGTTTCAGTAGCTGCTCCAACTTTTATAACTGCCACACCACCACTTAATTTCGCTAATCTCTCCTGTAGCTTCTCTTTGTCAAAATCAGACTCACTTAGCTCTTTTTCTTTCTTAATTAAGTCCACTCGAGCTTTTATATCTTTAGCCTTGCCTCTGCCATCAACTATAGTAGTGCTGTCTTTAGAAGATACCACGCGACGAGCTGAACCTAAGTCACTAAGCTCTGTTTTATCTAGTTTTAGGCCCACTTCCTCCGAAATTAAACGAGCCCCACAAAGGGTGGCGATGTCTTCGAGTTGGGCTCGCTTATTATCACCAAAACCCGGTGCTTTTATACCTAAAATATTAAATGTTCCTCTTATCTTATTTAAGACAAAGGTGGCTAAAGCTTCTCCCTCTATATCCTCGGCAATAATCACCAGATCCTTTTTACCGGCCTCTATTGCTTTTTCTAAGATTGGCAAGACTTGAGATATGGAGCTTACTTTTTGATCAGTAATTAGTATAAAAGGATCATTCATCTCCGCTTTCATACTGTCTTGATTACTTATCATATAAGGTGAGATATATCCCTTGTCAAACTGCATACCCTCTACTACCTCACTTTCTACACCAAAGGACTGACCTTCTTCAACGGTGATTACACCCTCCTTGCCTACTTTTCCCATTGCTTCAGCAATAATTTTACCTATCTCGCTGTCATTAGCTGATATAGAAGCGACTTGCGCAATTTCAGCTTGAGATGATATCTGTTTGGACATCTTTTTTAATTCTGAGACAATCTGAGCCACTCTTTTTTCTATACCATTTCTAATTTCAACTGGATTTATGCCCGCTGAGACTAGCTTTAGACCGTTGTTTATAATGGCTTGCGCTAAAATAGTAGCAGTAGTGGTGCCATCTCCAGCCGCATCATTGGTTTTAGCCGCTGCTTCCTTAATAATTTCAGCTCCTATATTTTCAATCTTATCACTTAATTCAACCTCTTTGGCTACTGTCACACCGTCTTTAGTGATGATAGGGGCACCGTAGGACTGTCCGATTACTACATTCCTACCTTTGGGGCCTAGAGTAACTTTTACTGCACTAGCGAGCTTATCTGCTCCCTTTTTAAGTGATTGTCTTGCTTGTTCGTTAAATATTATTTCTTTTGCCATATTATTTTAATTAGTTAATAAATTAATTTTTATTCAATAATTGCGATAATATCGCTTTCATTTAAAACTAAATACTCCTCATCTTCTAGTTTAATTTCATCGGGCGAGTATTTTTTAAAAACTACCTGGTCACCAACCTTTACACTCATCTTTTGCAAATTGCCCTTATCTAATATTTTACCCGGTCCGCAGGCAAGCACCTCCCCCTTTTCAGGTTTCTCTTCCCCACTAGTACTAGCAAGTACTATGCCAGACTCTGTTTGCTCCTTAGCCTTACTTGGCTTAATGATAACATTGTTGAATAATGGTTTTAGTTTCATAGTTTTTTTGCTTAAATTAAATAAGATATATTAGCAATCTAATAGCGTGACTGCTAATTGCTTTAATATTTTAGTCTTTTAAGCTTCTTCTGTCAAGACCTTTATTTATCCCTGCGTTTAAGCTAAAATAGAGCTATATATAAACCTAACTTAATTAAATGACAATATTACAATCTATAATTTTAGGCTTAGTTGAGGGTTTAAGTGAATTTTTACCTATATCTTCTACTGCTCACTTAATAATAACTTCTGCCCTACTTAAGATTCCAGAAACTGACTTTTTAAAAACTTTTCTTATCTCTATTCAACTAGGAGCTATCCTCTCTGTGGCTGTTTTGTATTTTAAGAAAGTAGTTCGTAATCCTAAAATAATTCTAAAAATTATCGCCGCTACCATACCTACAGCTATAATCGGTCTTTTAGCTTACAGCTTTATTAAGGACTACCTCATGGAAAGCCTTACCACTATCGCCTCTGCCCTTATTCTTGGTGGTGTGGTTCTTATAATTTTAGAAAATAAATTTAAGAAAGATAAAGTAAAAAAAAGTGAGCTAGAGATTGTAGAAGAAGATGATTTAAGCTCTATAAACTACAAACAATCAGTTTTAATCGGAATCTTTCAGTCATTAGCTATAGTTCCCGGCGTATCACGCTCAGCTGCCACTATTATGGGCGGTCTTTCACTTGGTATTAGTCGTAAAAATATAGTTGAGTTCTCATTCCTTATTGCCCTACCAACTATGTTAGGGGCCACAGTTCTAGACTTATATAAATCTCCTCCGACAATAGGTCAAGCTGAGTTATTTATCTGGTTTATAGGTTTTTTTGTTTCCTTTGTTACCGCTATTTTTGGCATTAAATTCTTTCTTAAATTTATTCAAAAAAATAACTTTATTCCTTTTGCCTGGTACCGTATTGCCCTTGGCAGTCTAGTTCTAATTGCCTTATTCTTATTTTAAATATAGAAAGCACAAGATAGCTCAGTTTAAACTAAAAATAAAAACAGCAGTTTTAAATTACTGCTGTTTTGATTTACTCTAAATATTTATTTTTAAACTATTACTGAGCTTATTTCTTAAGGCGCCTCCATTTATAGATTGCCTTTTCTCGAGCTGCTAGTATCTCTAACTTCAAAGCGACAGCTGAGATATCATAGTTGTCTGAGTTCTCGGCTTTTATTTTTTCATCCTCTGCTTTCTTTTTGGCAGTGATTAGACTCTCTTCATTTAATTCTTTAGCCCTTTCCGCACTATCAGCTAGAATAACAATCTTACCTCGCAATACTTCAATAAAACCACCAGAAACTGACATAATCTCAATTTCACCAGCTTCATTTTTAAGTTCTATAACACCTGACTTTAAAATAGAAACCAAAGGGATGTGGTCAGGCAAAACAGTAATTTCACCTTCTAAAGTTGGTACTGTAACCTGAGTGACGAGCTGTTCTAAAACAACCTTCTCCAAAGTTACAATTTCAAATTTTATTGTTTTTGCGTCTGCCATAAATAATTATATTATGCCTCATCAATTTCCTCTATCTTACCTTTCATATAAAAACTGTCTTCTGATTTTTTGTCATGCTTTCCATCTAAAATCTCTTTAAATCCCTTAATGGTATCGGAAAGTTTCACATACTTACCAGACCTGCCGGTGAAAGCTTCGGCAACAGCGAAAGGCTGGGAAAGAAAGTTTTGAATTTTTCTCGCTCTTTGAACAATAAGCTTATCTTCAGGAGATAATTCCTCCATTCCTAAAATAGCAATAATATCTTGTAAGTCTTTATACCTTTGTAGTATTTTTTGCACCCCACGGGCAACTTCATAGTGATCCTCTCCTACCACTTTAGGGTCTAAAATAGTCGATGATGAATCAAGCGGATCAACAGCTGGATAAATACCTAATTCAGAAAGGGATCTAGCCAAAACTACAGTTGAGTCCAAGTGTCCAAAAGTAGTGGCTGGCGCTGGATCAGTTAAGTCGTCAGCGGGCACATATACAGCTTGAATTGAGGTAATAGAACCATTTTTAGTAGAGGTAATACGTTCTTGTAATTCACCCATTTCAGTTGATAGAGTTGGTTGATAACCAACTGCTGAAGGCATACGCCCTAGTAGAGCTGACACCTCTGAACCAGCTTGAGTGAAACGGAAAATATTATCAACGAAAAATAATACGTCTTGTTTTTTCTCATCACGGAAATATTCAGCTATAGATAATCCAGTTAAAGCTACCCGAGCACGAGAACCAGGTGGCTCATTCATTTGACCAAAAACCATAGATACTTTATCGATAACACCACTTTCTTTAAATTCATGATAAAGGTCGTTTCCTTCACGAGTTCTTTCCCCTACGCCTGCAAAAACTGAATAGCCACCATGTTGAGAAGCGATGTTGTTGATAAGTTCCTGAATGATAACTGTTTTACCAACACCAGCCCCACCTAACATTCCCACTTTACCACCTTTGATAATAGGACAAATTAAGTCAATGACTTTAATGCCAGTTTCTAAAATTTCTATATTATCTGACTGCTCATCAAATTTTGGTGCCTCTCTATGAATACTATATCTTGCTTCTGATTTTGGCACGGCACCACCATCAACAACCTCACCTAAAACATTGAATATTCTACCTAAAGTAGACTCCCCGACAGGAACTGAGATAGGTGCGCCTGTGTCAATCACTTCTTGATCGCGACACAAACCATCGGTGGTTCCCATGGCTAAAGTTCTAACTACATTTGAGCCAGTATGCTGCTCTACTTCTAGTGTTAGTTTTTTACCAGCAATATCTACTTCTAAAGCATTATAGATAGCAGGTAGATGGTCTTCAAAATAAACATCTACCACCACGCCGATAACTTGCTTAACTTTACCAATATTGTTTTTTTTCTCAGTCATATTTTTAAATTCTTTTATTAATCCGCTAAAGCGTTTGCACCGGCACTAATTTCTGCAATCTCTGCAGTTATCCCGGCTTGTCGCGCCTTGTTATAAAATAATGTTAATTCTTTTACCATATCTGTAGCTGCCTCTGTCGCTTGATGCATAGCTGACATACGTGCGCTATGCTCCGAAGCATTAGCCTCTAGCATTGCTTGATAAACTTGAACAGCTAACAAGCGGGGTATCATCCTGTCCAGTACTTCCTCAGCACTGGGTTCAAAAATATAGTCTAGTCCAGATTTAATACCCAAGTGCTTCTCTTCTTTTTCTTTTAATAATTTCTTATCAACACTAACCTTTGGGTCAGCAACTATACCTAAACACTCATCATCTGTTTCTATATCTATTGGTAATAGTTGTTTGACGCGAGGAATTTGGGAAACAGGATTAACAAAGTCAGTGTAGGCTACAAAAATCTTATCATATTTAGCACTTAAAAAATCTTTTACTATTAAGCTTACAATAGGCTCAACCTCCTCTTCGCTAAATATTAAATCGTTTTTAGGGAAGTCAGCTACTATGTCATACTTCTGCCCGTAGAGAACCTCTCCTTTTTTTCCTACTAAAATAAGTTCTGTGGGCACATCTTCATGTTTTTTTATAGACTCTTTTACCTTAGAAATTATAGCGGAATTATAACCACCACACATTCCCCGATTAGAGGTGATAAGAACTATGGCTACTTTATTTATTTTCTTGCGTGGAGTAAGTAAGGGGTGCAGCGAATCACTTTGCAATTTACTTTTTTTAGACAAATGCAAAACCGTCTCCCAACTTAAATTGGCATAAGTTCTAGTGCTAAGCACTGCTTCAATTGCTTTTCTCATCTTAGAAGCTGCTACCATTTCCATTGCTCTGGTAATCTTCTTGGTACTGCTAACAGACTTAATTCGACGAGATATTTCTTTGGTTTTAGCCATACTAACTTAAATACTCTAATGTTTGTTTGTAATTTTCTATAGTTGTCTTTATGATATTTTCCGTTTCCTCATCTAGCTCAGTTTTAGTTTCAAAAATCTTAGCTAAATCACTATTTATATCAGCGTACTTGTAAAGATTAGCTTCAAATTCCTGAACCCTTTCTACCGGAACATTATCAAGATAGGAGTTAACTAAAGCGTAGTAAATTAAGATTTGCTTATAAACTGGCAAGGGTTGATATTGGTCTTGTTTGAAAACCTCATAAAGTCTTTTACCTCTTTCTAGCTTAAAGCTTGTTTCCTCATCTAGGTCTGAGCCAAATTGTGAGAAAGCAGCTAGTTCTCTAAATTGAGCTGCTTCTAATCTCATCCTAGCACAAACCTTCTTCATGGCCTTAATCTGAGCCGAGGACCCCACACGAGATACTGATAGTCCGGCATTAATAGCTGGTCTGTTACCTTTATAAAATAGATCTGGTTCTAAGAAAATCTGACCATCGGTAATAGAAATAACGTTGGTAGGAATATAGGCAGAAATATCACCAGCCTGAGTTTCAATTATAGGTAAAGCAGTAATAGATCCTCCACCATGCTCTTCATTTAACTTACAAGCTCTCTCTAATAATCTAGAATGGAGATAGAAAACATCACCCGGATAAGCTTCTCGGCCCGGTGGACGTCTAAGTAATAAGGATATTTCTCTGTAGGCAACTGCGTGGCGAGAAAGATCGTCATAGATAATTAAGGAATCCTCACCCTTAGCTAAGAAATATTCAGCAATAGCACAACCAGCGTAAGGAGAGATGTATAACAATGATGCTGGGTTAGAAGCTCCGGCTAAAACTACTGTAGTATATTCCATAGCCCCAGACTCTTCTAACTTTTTAACTATCGCGGCTATCTTTGACTCTTTTTGACCAATAGCAACATAAACGCACTTAACATTCTTCCCTTTCTGATTAATAATAGTATCAATTGCAAGGGCTGTTTTTCCAATCTGCCTATCACCAATAATAAGTTCTCTTTGTCCTTTTCCAATCGGCACCATAGCATCTATCGCTTTAATGCCGGTTTGTAGTGGCTCATTTACTGACTGACGAGAAATAACACCAGGCGCAATTCGCTCTACTGGATAAAACTCTGTTGTACTAGGTTTTCCCTTACCATCTAAAGCCTCACCTAAAGGATTTATAACTCTACCTAGTAAGGCATCGCCAACTGGAATAGAAAGAATTTGCTTAGTACAAACTACTTCATCGCCTTCTTTAATTAGCTTATGGTTTCCTAAGATAATCACACCCACTAAGCTTTCTTCAAGGTTTAAGGCTAGACCACTAACCTCTCCCCCCTTGGATTTAAAAATCAAAATTTCACTCATCATTGCCTCTTTTAGACCAGAAACAAGAGCAATACCGTCGGCAATTTTTAAAACTCGGCCCACGCTTTGTTCTTTTAATTCAACTTTAAAACCAGATATCTGGCGTTTTAATTCTTCAATAATGAAATCTTTTTTATTTCCCATATTTTTATTTAATTACTAATCTGTTTTTCAAAATTAACTAGACTTTGTTTTAAACTTGCATCTATTACTTTATCATCATAGCGAAGGATAAAGCCACCCATCATGCTCTTGTCAATTTCTTCAGAAATACTAACATCACTTGCTCCTGACTTATTGGCCAAATACTTCTTCAAAATAGCGTCAGAAGATTTAGATAAAGGTCGGGCAGAAATGATTTCTATCTCTAGTAAACCTGAGGCTGACTTAATTAATCCATTGAAGGAATCTACAATTTTATCAACCAAAGCAAAATCATTATTTTTAATTAAGAATTTTAAAAAATCGTTTAAAACTCCTTTCACCTCTGCCTCTGATTTCTCAAAAGTTAAGTCAAATAGAGCCTGGCTATATTGTGAAACACTTATTTTCATATTAAGACAAATCTTTAACTATTTTTTCAATCAGACTTTGGTCTTTCTCAGAATTCATATTTTCTTGCAAGAATTTCTCCAAACTAAGGCTTACTAGACCAGCCACCTCTTTCTTTACTTCACTTACCAGAGCCTCTCTCTTAGCTTCAATTTTTTTAAATTCACTCTCAGTTTTTTTTGCAATATCACTTTCTGCACTATTTACAATTTCTTGATATCTAATTTCAGCTTTCTTTTGGGCCTCTTCCATAAACTTGCTCGCTTCCCTTCTTGAGGCTGCAATAATTTCCTTACTCTCATTATTTGAGTCCTCTAATCTAATTTCTGCCTGACGAGCATCCTCTAATCCTTTCTCTATTTTCTCTCGTCTTTCTTCTAAAATTTTAAATATTGGCTTATAGGCAAAACGCCACAAAACAAAAATTAAGAGTGAAAAATTAAAGAATTGGGCAATTAAGATTCTAAGGTCTAATCCTAAGGCTTGTATTAAGCTATTCATAATATTCCTAAATAATTAAAAAACAAAAAAATCCACCCCTCTCTCTTTCAAGTGGTGGACAAGTTTTGCCTTCTAAGCAAATAAAATAATAAGAGCGATAACTAGGGCATAAATTGCTGATGACTCCGTAATCGCCATAGCAACGAACATAATAGGAGTAATCTTCCCACTTGCCTCTGGATTACGGCCGATAGCCTCCAAAGCTTTTCCGGCGGCAATACCTTCACCGATAGCCGCGCCAATAGCACCGACACCAATCGCTAGTCCAGCGCCAATAAATCTTGCTGCTTCCATTTCCATATTTTTTTTATTTAATAATTAAATTATATATTTATTATATTGTAACTATAAAACTAAGCTAAGCCTCTGCTCCTGCCTCCACTCCCCCTGACTCCGATGCCATAGAAATAAATACTAGGGTAAGGACGGCAAAAACAAAGGGTTGCACTACCGCAGTCAGTAATCCTAAAAACAAAAAGGGCAGTGGTAGGAAAAAGGGAAATAAAAATAACATAACTGCTCCTAAAACTTCACCCGCAAAAATATTACCAAACAAACGAAAAGATAGAGACATTACTTTAGCAATTTCACCCACCAGGTCCATAAGACCTAAGAAAAACTTCAAAGGACTCTTAAAATTAATAAATTTAGTAATATAGCCAATCGGACTAGCGGCAACAATGGCAACTATTTGGGTAATTAAGACTGAGACTATAGTCATCATAAAAACTAAACCGTAGTCAGCAATTATAGCCCTAAATAAGGGCACCACTCCTCCTTCTGTAGCTATTGTAATGGCTGCCTGACCAGGAATAAAGGTAAGAAAGTTCGCAAAGAATATAAAAAAGAACATGGTAAAAACTAAAGGAAAAACTCGCTTTGCTTTCTTAGAGCTGCCAATAATAGACTCTACAAAACTATAAGCGCCTTCTATTGCCATCTCTACTAAGTTTTGAAAACGACCTGGCACCATTTTAATGCGTGTTTTAAAAATTATAGCACCGACAATTAGAAATAGAAAAACAAAAAAAGACCAGAAAAAAGTATTGCTAACTGGAAAATCAGCAATATAAAATAGAATCTGCGGTGATAGTGATATATCTAGCCCCATAGTTATTTAACTTATTTCTCTTCTTTATTATTTAGTCTTAGTGACTCTAAGTCGCTTTCTTTTACACTAAACTCCACATCCTTGCTCATATTCTTAGCACCAACATCATCTTTTGGCACATATTTATTAACCAAGTTATTGATACTTTTTACCTTTCTGAAAAGCAAAATATTGGTAACAATAAAAGCAACAAAAACAGACGCTATAAGCAACTTAGGCTTAGTATCAAAAAAACTATCTAATAAATAACCTATCCCCCCAAAAAGGAGTAAGGGCCCAATAATGGTGCCACTAATATAGTAAAACACTGCTAAAGAAAGTCCTCTGATACTTTTAGGGTCAATAATATTTTTTAAATCCATAGGTATTTTAGCTTGATATGATAATAAGTCAAGACTGTTAATTTTAGTTTTTCTAAATTTTAAACAAAGCTCGGGCCGTTTCTGTGGTTTTTTCACTAACTTTTTCCAACTTAATTCCCTTTATATCAGCAATTTTTTGGGCTACATACTGAACCAACAAAGGTTCATTGCGCTGCCCCCGATATGGCTCTGGAGTCATATAAGGAGAATCTGTTTCTATCATAATTTTATCTAAAGGAACTTTGCGAATTAATGAGTCCCAATTACCACTAAAGGTAATAAGTCCTGTAAAAGAAATTAAGAGACCAAGGTTAAAATACTTCCAGGCTAAATCGTCATCTCCTGAGAAGCAATGCATTACTCCCCAAGGCTCTTTGGCAGGCAAAAGGTGTCCATATTCTTTTTTAAAATCTTGCAACATTGCCAACATGTCGTCATGAGCTTGGCGACAATGGATAATAACGGGTAAATTTAAATTTCGAGCTAAAAATAATTGGGCTGCAAACACCTCGTGTTGTTTCTTTTTAAGAGCGCTTACATCTTGTGCTGGATCTAAATGGTAATAATCTAGACCGATCTCTCCTATAGCGACAACTTTTTCAAATTTAGCTAATTTCTCATAACTGCCATAATCAAACTCTTCGGCCCTGGTTGTAAAACTATAAGACTCTCCCCCTTCTTTTTTTTCAACAAACACCTCTTGTAGGTGGGCTGGATGAAGCCCAACTGCTGCATAAACCCCTTTTTCATACTTATTAGCATAGTTTAAAGCCCGGCTAGAGGTTCTAAGCTCAGAGCCAACTAAAACCATCCAAGTATCATTATCTAAGGCTCGCCTTATAACTTCGTCGCCATCATCTTTATAGGCGGAAAAATTAACATGACAGTGAGTATCTATTAACATAAAATATTTTAAACTTATTGTTTATTTTCTTATATTTAGCTTATTTTTTGCTAGTAAATTACAATATAAAGCTAATATATACTTAATTATCTTAGCATTTAAGAGTAAAAAGTCAATTTCTTAAATTAGATGATATATATTTTTTATTAGATAAAAATTTCAAAAAATCCACTGATTTATAAGTGGATTTTTTATATTTCTTTTTCTATATTTCTAAAATATAGACATATCTATACTTCTAAATTAGCAATCAAGTCTTTCTGCTTTTTACTTAACTTTTTAGGTATTTTAACTTTAATTTTTACAAAATGATCACCCTGTCCATAGCCTCGCAAATGTTTAATACCTTTATCTTTTAATTTAAAGATAGTTCCTGATTGAGTTCCTTCGGGAATTTTTAACTTCACTGGTCCAAAGATGGTATCTACATTTATCTTGTCTCCCAATATAGCTTGTTTAATTTTAATCTCTTCCTCGCTTTTAATATCATAATCTTCGCGTCTAAACTTAGCGTGAGGTAAAACGGAGATACGTAAATAAAGGTCTCCAGCCGGAGCTCCTTTGGGTCCAGCTTCGCCTTGCCCACTTAACCTAATTGACTCCCCATTGTTTATTCCCGCTGGCACCTTAACTTTTATTTTTACTTGCTTCCTATAAACTCCACTAGCGCCACACTTAGTACAATTTTCTTTAAATATCTCTCCTTCACCTGAACAATTTGTGCAATTAACTTTAGTTTGAATATTTCCCAAAATAGTTCTTTGTAGTTTCACGGTAAAGCCTTTTCCAGAGCAAACCGGGCAAGTCTCTATCTTAGTACCTGGCTCAGCCCCTTTGCCATCACAGCGATCACAAACTACATTCTTAGCAAAGCTAATTTCTTTTTCTAGTCCAAAGGCGGCTTCTAAAAAATCAATATTAATTGCCATCTCTAAATCTCTACCTCTTTTTTCTTGTCTTCCCGAAGATCTAGCTCCACCAAAGCCAAAAATATCAGAAAAGCCACCAAACATGTCACTTAAATCGTCAAAATCTACATTCGCGCCACCAGAGAATCCTCCAAATGGACCACCGCCATAGGAGCCTCCTGCACCTGGATTATCAAAATTAGTACCAAACTGATCGTACTGCTTACGCTTAGTTTCATTACTCAAAATTTGATAAGCTTCATTGACTTGCTTAAATTTCTCTTCATCACCACCTTTATCAGGATGATGCTCATGCGCTTTTTTACGAAAAGCTGCCTTTATTTCATCAGCTGATGCATCTTTGGAGACACCCAGTAGTGCGTAATAATCTTTAGCCATATCTAATATATTTATACTTTAGCGAAAAATTTCTCTTTGTTTAATTAAATTTATAAACTACCCCTAGTAAGCTAGAGGTAGTCTAAATGCTAACTAAACTTACTTTTTCTCTTCCTCTTTTTCATTTTCCTCTACTTCACCCTCTACAACTTCATCTTCAGAGGCCTTAGCGCCAGGCTCATCACCCTTAGTCTCTCCTTCCGGGGAGCCTTCAGCTGCTTTAGCGCTCTCTGCATCCTTAGCGGCTTGCTCATACATTGCACCACCAATTTTTTGGGCAATAGTATTTACTTCCTCTAGGGCCTTTTTAATTTCTTCTATATTGGCGCTATCTTTTGCTTTTTTAAGAGCTTCATTTTTCTCTTCCAATTCTTTCTTGTCTTCTGGCTTCATTTTATCACCAGACTCTTTTAGCATTTTCTCTGTACTAAAGAATACGGCCTCTGCTTGATTTTTCATCTCCACTTCTTCTTTCTTTTTCTTGTCCTCATCAGCGTGTAGCTCGGCTTCTTTTTTCATTTTCTCTATCTCCTCAGCTGATAGGCCTGAAGAAGCTGTGATAGTAATTTTTTGTTGCTTGTTACTTGCCTTATCAGTTGCTGAAACATTTAAAATACCATTGGCGTCAAGGTCAAATTTCACCTCCACTTGTGGAACTCCACGTGGAGCTGAAGGAATACCATCTAAAATGAATCTTCCTAAAGTTTTATTGTCTGCTGCCATAGGTCTCTCTCCTTGAACAATATGAATCTCTACACTAGTTTGCCCATCGGCTGCAGTAGAGAAAATTTGTGACTTAGAAAAAGGAATGGTTGTATTTTTCTCAACCAAAGGAGTGGCTACTCCACCCATAGTTTCAATACCAAGAGTAAGTGGAGTGACATCTAAAAGCAAGACGTCTTTTACATCACCTTGTAATACTCCTGCTTGCACAGCTGCTCCTAGGGCCACAACCTCATCGGGATTAACTGTTAAGTTTGGTTCCTTACCAAAGAAAGCCTTAACTTTTTCTTTAACTATAGGCATGCGGCTCATGCCACCAACTAGTAAAACTTCATTTATATCTTCTAGCTTAAAACCGGAATCCTCTAAAGCCTTTTTACAAGGCTTTAGAGTTTTATCCACTAAATCTGATACCAAGCTCTCCATCTTAGAGCGACTTAATTTCATTACTAAGTGCTTAGGACCGTTGGCGTCAGTAGTGATAAATGGCTGATTGATTTCTGTTTCTTGGGCAGTGGAAAGTTCAATTTTAGCTTTCTCAGCTGACTCTTTAATTCTTTGCAGAGCTAATGAATCTTTAGATAAGTCTATACCTTGCTCACGCTTGAACTCTTCTATAATCCAAGTAATAATTCTTTGATCAAAATCTTCACCACCTAAGTGAGTATCTCCATTGGTAGCTTTTACCTCAACTGTATCAGATGATATATCTAAAATAGATACATCAAAAGTGCCACCACCAAGGTCGTAAACAGCAATCTTTTGACCACTTTTTTTATCAAAACCATAAGCTAAGGCGGCTGCTGTCGGTTCGTTTATAATTCTTTTTACTTCCAAACCAGCAATCTTCCCCGCATCTTTAGTAGCTTGACGCTGTGAATCATTAAAATAAGCGGGGACAGTAATAATCGCTTCGCTAATCTTTTCCCCAATCTTTGCCTCCGCGTCTGATTTTAATTTTGTTAAAATCATAGCTGAGATTTCTTGAGGAGTGTGCTCCTTGTCTCCCATCTTAACCTTTACCCCTTCTCCAGCTTGAACAATCTTATAAGGAGCCGTCTTTAAGTCATGCTGTACCTCATCTTCATTAAAATGACGGCCTATTAATCTCTTCACTGCATGCACAGTATTTTCCGGGTTAATAACTGCCTGTCTTTTAGCAGCTCCACCCACTATCCTTTCATTTGTTTTTGAAATAGCTACCACCGATGGAGTAGTTCTATTTCCTTCTATGTTTTCAACGATTTTAGGAGCACCACCCTCCATGATAGCCATGGCTGAGTTGGTAGTTCCTAAATCGATTCCTAAAATTTTTCCCATATTATTTTTATTTAATTTTATTATTTCTTAGTTTCTATCTTAATAGACTTAGGCTTAGTCCCAATAGCCTT
>CAZUDJ010000002.1:0-13753 GCA_964618575.1 uncultured Gammaproteobacteria bacterium
AATATAATAATAATTAAACTTGCAATTAGTGGTATTTTAAGTAATTTAGATGACAATCTTCCTCGGATGTGTAGCCTTAAAATCAAAAATAAAACATAGAAAACTATAGCCAACATTAAACCTAAAACATTAAAACTAAAAGGAAATAAATATATGACTCCGGCTATCTGGGTAAAAATTATAAGAGCCGCTATAAAAAACGGTCTATTTGTTTTCAAATTTAAACTCCCTAAAATAAAGGGTTGAAAAAATAAAGGAAAACTTATCGCTGCTAAGACTATAAGTAAAGGCCAAAAACTCCAACCTAAATAAACTGGCAAGGCGTAAGCGGTTGCCCCAGCAAAAAATATAGAAAGCACCGAGCCTGTCATCAAAAAAGTATCTAACTTGTCTATCCTATCAGGAGCGTTGTAGCGGAAGAAGTAATAAAGACTGTTGAAATAAATATGTATAAAGAAAACATTTACCAGTAGTAAAGTTTGGATTAAATAGGGACTAGCTAGTACCGTAGCATAAAAAGAAGAGGCTATGAAAAATATCAAGGGAAAGTATAAAAACAAAGGCCAATCTAAGGCTCGGCTTTTAATGGAGAGTCCTTTGGTAGTAAGAGTAATAAAAAGAGCCCCTAAAGCAAGGGAAACAAAAAATAGCTGTGAGTTAAATAAAATATATAACTCCCCTAGTAACAATAGTGCTAAGGGTAGTAAATATATTATTTTCTTTTCACTAAAAATTTTAATCATAAACTACTAAAACACTTTAGGAATTAAACTTATTTAACCAAGGCCACCTCAGAGAAGAAGAGATGACCGTCCTTGCTCATATAATAAGCGCTAGCAGAACCGTTTTCTGGCCCAGCGATTACATAATATAAATTATCCTCTTCTGTAACTTCCTTAACGCTACGCTTTTTATCATCATCCTTAGTTAAATAATTAATATAACGCGTTGCCATGTCTTGAGCCTCGGGCAGAGAGAGATTTTTATACTTCTCTTGTGTATTTTCATAGTCCTCTAAACTAGAGACTGGAACAATGCCGGTAAAGAAGAGTCTAGCATCCTTGCTTAGGAAGACTTTAATCACAGCCCCTGCAGTATTTATATCTGCTTGATACATTCCATACTCCTCACTTAAAGCTGAGACTGTTAGGACCTCATCGTCTTTCCCATAAAATTTATTAGCCTGATTTTCAATAATAATACCCGCTTCAGCCATTGATACAAAAGCATTGCTCTCGCCTTCCCCTGGATTAAGAACTTCTTCAGGAGACTCACTTTCTACTATTAAGAGATCGTCGTAGGAGTCGGGTAAAAGATTGACGCTCGCTAATTCACTACCGTCACTTAAATTGTTTATCTTTAAATATTTACTAGAAATAGTGTATATATTATTTCCTAAAACAAAGCTTCTTAACACTGTACTATTTAAATAATCTAAACCACGCTTACTAATCTCTTCCTTAAATATTCCCCCACCAGAATGATCTATTCTATGAAGTAAATTTAGCTCGCCTAAGTTATTATAATCAAAAACTAAAGCTCCTGAGAAAGACAACTTGCCCTGATCCTTAAACGAAGCCGGTAAACTTAGAATTTTTTTAGTCAAGGAGTTGCTCATTGCTTTATAATCTAAAAGCGCAAAAGAATCACTTTCCTTGTCTCCAATCGCATAGGTGCTTAGGGCAGCCGGTTTTTTTATATCTTTAAAATCAAATACTGTTAATTTTAAATTAGCCTCAGCTCCCGCGCCCTCTCCCAAAGGCTTTCCTAAAGCCAAAAGATTGTCACCACCGGCACTAAAAGGATAAAAGTTTGCGTAAGTCTCTGTTGAAATAGCACCTAAAACAGCTAGCGGTTCCTCCTTATCAAGGCTTATAACATAGACTGGCTTATCCTCCTTGGCTGTTTTAAGATAAACTCTATCTGCCATAAAGGAGGCTTTATCTATCATACTATCGGTGGAAATGTTTTCTAGTGAATTTATAGTTTTTAAATTCTCATCTAAGACATAAAGATTACTGTAGCTTTTCTTAGCGCCTATAAATAATAAGGGCCATAAGTCGCCACGCACAGTAGCTATACGCAAACTAGCTTCATCTTCGTCAAAGCTATCTGAGCTAAGTGGAACTCCAGGAACCAAGCCCTTAGCTAGATAGGCCAATCTTTCGCCTTGCCAGGCAAATTTATAAATACTAGTAATATCTAAGCTTGAGCTTAAACTCCTAACTTTTGCTTTTAGATTTTCCTCCAAAGACTCTTCGTAATCAAATCTCTCCTCCTCACTTAAGTTATTAAAGTATTTAGAAATAATATTATTTAAGTCATCCTTTACCTTGTTTGTATGTAGATAGCTCGGTATATTTTCAATTTTTTTTAACGCTAGTCTATCACTCTCATCTATTTTATCTAAAACTAAATCTTTCTTTATGTCTCTTTCAAGATCAGCTTGAGAAAGTGAGTTATGTTTTGCTAGATAAATGTTGCTATCTAAAGAGGAGTAAAGTCTATAAGCATCATCTAAAAGAAAAAGCTGACGAAGGACAGGCTTCTTATTATCACTTAATGAAATTGCGCTTGAGGAGAGAAATCCCAAATTATTATATAAATTATTAAAATAATAGGCTTGGGACAAAAGACACTCTTTGTTTAAAGAGCAGCGATCACTTAAAGCCTCGTTTTGACTTAAGACCTGGGGTAAGATTAGCTTGCCAGCTGAAGAAAGCTTTACCGGGCTAACACTTAAGAAATAGGCAAAACCATTATCTAAGTTAAAACCACTATAGTGCCCCTCAAAAAGAAGAGACCTTAACTCAATAGGCTTGCTAGGCTCTGCAATATTAAATATCTTTAAAAATGAATAGTGTTTTTCTGTCTTAAGATTATCTTTATAGCCAGCGATAGCTAAATAATTATCAAACAAATCTAAGTCAAGCGCAACTCCATCAATTTCAAGCTCAAAAACAGGACTATCGGCAAAATCTTCCTTAAGTCTCACTACGCTTAACTTATTCTTGTTTATTACATAAGCATAATCCCCTTTTACTTTAACTATATCGGGCTTGGCAAGATTGACACTACTCTCGTTTAAGTCTTTTAGATTAATATCGGAGAAAAAACCATAGTCATCTTCAGCAGAAAGATTTTTTAAATCACTAGCCGCTAAATCTAAATTGCTTATAAAATTATTTAAAGAATTGAGACTACTAAACTTCCTTAACTCTCCTTGTAGGCTTATAAGGTTTTCTTTTACCGGCTCATCCTCACCTAAAACATCCTCCTGATCTTTGTTTGCTTCTGAGCTAATGATATCACCGGTGCTTCTATCTTTTTCCCAAGGAAAAGAAACTGAGCAAGCGCTAAGTACAAAAGATATACTAATAAGTAGTACACTGGTCTTTATAATTTTATTTCTCATATTTAAATCTTATTTAGCTTTAATTATAACACATTTAAAGACATAAATCATACAAAATAGTAGTTTTTATTATTTTTAGTCTTTAATAATTACCACATCACCAACCTCTAGATGATTGTAGACATACTCAGCAGCCCCAATTCCTAGGCGTACACAACCATGGGAAACTGGCACCCCTAAATGATCTGAGCCCTCCCGATAGCCACTGGGCCAGATAGGTAGTTCATGTATACCTATACTACCTCTATCTAAGCCTAGCCAGAAAGGCATATAAAGACCGTAGGTCTTAGACCAAGCTTTTTCAATCTTGTTTACTATTCTATACTCCCCAACGCGTGTGGGCATGCTGGGCCTACCACTAGAAATTGAAAATTCACGCCAATGGTGATTATCAACAAAAAAAGACATGGTCTGTTTTTTTAAATTAATTTCCACCCTTACTGGCAACTTTATAGCTTCTTGACTAAGCGGGTCAAAGGCATTATCAATTTCGACAAAGTCACTATAGCCATCTCCATCAGTGTCAGCCTTAAAGGGGTCGGTTCCATAGACATACTCAAAATAATCACTTAGGCCATCGCCATCCATATCACTTTCTGAAAATTTTACTGGCTCAGGATTATAGGGTGAATAACCCATGGCAATTTCATGCTCATCGCTATAGCCATCGCCATCACTGTCAAGCAAAGAAGCTAGGCTGTTGGAAAAGCTAAAAACAAAGATCAAAAGCAAAGATATTGCTCCCAGGCTAGTAATAAGGACTTTGTCTAATTTATTTTTTTTCATTTTTATGATTTATTGAAAATTCGCAAGCACAAAACTTTTGTCTATACATCCCCAAATCTTTGGCCAAGCTCTGAGATTTATTATAAACATCAATCTCGCTAAAGTCATCAGCTAAGTACTTTAATGATGGTATCTTAGTATACTCTGAGGCAATTTTAGAAATGAGTAAGCTATCTTTAAAGGGACTGTAAAGCAAAGTTGTAGAAAAGTAATCAAAACTCTTTTCCAGGGCCACTTTGGCTGTAAGGCTAAGACGGTCGCGATAACATAAGGCACAACGCTTCCCTCTTTCTGGCTCATGCTCAAAGCCTTTTACCATCTCCAAGAAATGATTATGCTCATAAGGCATAACTATTAAGGGTATGTTAAACTTCTTCGCCATTAATTTTACCCAATAAAGCCTCTTCTCATACTCCTCTTTAGTGAAAATATTAGAATTATAAAAAAACCAAGTAACCCTGTATTTAAACATCAATTTAAATTTGGTGGCATAGGTGCCACAAGGGGCACAACATATATGTAAGAGTAAACTTGGCTTTGCTTTTTCCTGTCGGTAGTCTAGAATATGAAAAATCGAAACAACGGTTATCATTAAAATAATTAAAATAAGTAGCGCTAGAAACTTACCCTTACTTTGCAAGAAAAGACCGCTTATCCCAAATATGGCGGCTAAGGTATAGAAAACAAAAACGGTCTGCTTTTGATTTAGACCAAGGGCTAGCAATCTATGATGTAAATGTTTATTATCTGCAAACTTAAAAGGATTTTTTCCCTTTAAACTTCTGCGCATTATAGTCCAAAAAACGTCTAAAATAGGTATACCCATAATAAGAAGAGCGATTGCTATTTTGCTACCTGATATAATAGACAAGACCCCTAAAGCATAACCTATAAAAAGTGAACCCCCCTCACCTAAGAAAATTTTAGCCGGATGAAAATTAAAAATTAAAAATCCAAATATGGACGCTGCTAAAATTATAGCCGCCAGAGCAATGTCTGGTTGAAAATAAGTGGTTGTGGTGGTAAATAAAAAAATAATTAAGGCGGCAATTAGCCCCATACCAGAAACTAGACCATCTACTCCGTCTAAAAGCTTAGTGGTATACATCATGCCCAGAGTCCAAACAGTAATTATTAAAAGGCTAAGCCAATTAAGACCCCCTAAAGAAATCACGCCACCAAAAGGGCTACTTAATCTTTCTATACTAATACCGCCAATAATTAAAATTACTATAGCTAAAAGTGGAAATATAATCTGCAAGCGGGGCTTTAAATTATATTTGTCATCTAAGGCTCCTCCTATAATAATCACCAAGCCACCTAAGAAAAAACTAAGTAGATGATTCCAAGACAGGCCACCCACTAAAAAACGAGCAGAGAATATAAAGAGAGTAAGAAAAAAAGCAATAAATATAGCTATTCCTCCTAAAAGTGGCGTTGCCTTGCTATGTATTTTTCGCTCACCTGGTTTATCTATGATAGATAACTTAAGGGCCACTCTCTTTATCACTAAAGTAGAGATCACTGCCAGAAAAAAACTAATAATGAAGGGAATGATATAATTCATAGATGAAAATATTGACAACTTATGCTATTTTAGGCTAATATAGACTAAGTTTGGCTAATTATTTTAGTACATTAATATTTTAAAAAGAGGGGGATATAATTATGAATCAAGATTTAGCAAAGAATGCTTTTTCTATAATGGTGATTATGGAAAACATAACTGCCCTTAAAAGAAAAATTAAGCTAGCCGAGGCCGATCCAGAAACTTACGGAAAAAAAAGAAGAATCTGGGAAAAAGAGCTAGACAATGCCAGAAAAGGACTGGAGAGAAAACGTTGCACAAGATAATCTTGTCCACCAAAGTAAAGAACCGAGGCGCATTTAAAAAAAATGCGCTTTTTTTTATTTACAAGTCTTGTGCCTTCTCTATCAATATCTTTCCCTTAGAATCAATTAATACCTCATCTCTTCTTTTTAACTTTTGGGATAAAATATGCCCTGCAATAACATCCTCTACTCTTTCCTGTAGTAAACGCCTGAGAGGGCGAGCACCATACTTAGGGTCATAACCAGCCTCAGCTAGTATCATTACTCCATCCTTATCAGCTTTAAGGCCTATACCTTTTTCTGCTAAGTTCTTTTTAATACCTCTTAGCATCAGGGTAGCGATTTGGAAAATCTCCGGTCTTGTTAGGGGCTTAAAGACAATAATACCATCAAATCTGTTTATAAGCTCCGGCCTCATCTTCTCGCGCAAATACTTATCTATTAATTCTTGCTTTAGTAGATTTAAATCATCTGCTTTAGTAATACTATCTTGTATAAAGCTAGCACCAATATTTGAAGTAGATATAATAATAGACTCAGAAAAACTAATCGTTCTTCCCTGTCCGTCTGTTAAACGCCCATCATCTAAAATTTGTAAAAATAAATTTAAAATATTGCTATCTGCTTTTTCTATTTCATCTAGAAGTATCATAGAGAAAGGTTTCTTTCTAACCGCCTCTGTTAAGTACCCCAAAGCTCCGTCTGAGCTGCCTATCATTTTTTTAACACTATCTGGGTGCTGATATTCACTCATATCTAGCCTTATCATATACTCCTCGCTACCAAAGTAAATATCGGCTACAGTTTTAGCAAGCTCTGTCTTACCTACACCAGTTGGCCCTAGAAAAAGGAAGCTTGCAATAGGCCTCTTTCTATCTTTTAGGGCAACTCGCGCCCTTCTTAAGCTAGCTGAAACTGCTTTTACTGCCTCCTCTTGGCCAACTAAGCGTTTTTTAATTTTATTTTCAAGATTTAATAAAATTTCACTTTCTTCTTCTCCTACTTTTCCTGCGGGAATACCAGTCATCTCCTCTATGGCTGCAGCCACATCTTCTTTAGAACAAAATGGTTTCTCTGGATTATTGCGGCTATTTTTAGCAGCAATAAGAGCGGCTTTTTCGAGCAAGTTTATTGCCTTAAGGGGCAAGGCTTTATCTTTTAAATAACGCGTTGCCATCTCCACTGCTTTTTCAATTGCACTATAGACAACATAAACATCATATTTAGACTCTAAAAATCCAACCTTACTTTCTAAAATCTGAATAGCCGCATTTTTATCTGGTTCTTTAATTCCTATACTAGTCATCGTTGTTCCCAAGAACTTATTTTCTATATATAAGGAGTAGTTATGAGTAGTAGCGGATGCTAAACACATGATATGACCCCGTGCTATAGCTTCAGCCAATACACCCGACAAATCCAAACTTTCATTACTACCGGCAGAAATTCCAATAATGCTTTCTATATTATCGATATATAAAATAATATTACCCGAACGATTAGCCTCACCAATAGAAGCTAGTAGGCGCTCCTGGGCAATAGAGGCATCAACTCCACTTATAAGCCGAGAAACGTCAATTTCAACTAAACGCTTATCTCGAAAAAACTTAGGCACATCCTCAGCTACCATAAGCTGAGCCAAGCCTCCTATAATAGCGCTCTTTCCAACCCCATGATCACCCACCAATAAGACGCCATTATGTCCACTACTAAAGTTTTCAAAAATAGCATTTAATTCTTGGTCTCTACCTACACATAATTCATAATGACCCTCCTTAGCTTTAATTGTTAAATCGTGGGAAAAATGATCTAAAGTTGGTGTAGCAATAGCTGTATAAGCCCTGTTCATTCCTGAACCTGGTTTAAATAAAGATAATTTACGATAAGAGTCATAGCGCTCATGGAGCAATCTGTCTACCCTAAACCAAGCAACTGTATTTATTATCTTATCCTTATCAATTTCTAACTCATACAAAATCTCTAAAAGCGCCTCATCGTATTCACAGGCATAAATTAAAATTTCTAAAATTCCTATGCTGGGCTGTTTTTCAAAATATGATTTTACAAAAGCACTTAAGAAAGCTTTTTCTAAATTATCGCTAATTTTTTTATTCTTTAAGCTCCCCTCCCCAGCTGTTTTAACTATACGCCTATCCACCATTTCTATTAATCTCTCAGCATCAACGTTTAAGCGAATAAGTAAGCTCTGTACTTTTTTATTCTTCAAAGAGGCTCTAAAGAAATAAATTATATCTAGCTCACTGTTAACTTTAGTCGCTAGCAAGTATGCATCTTCTAGCACTAGCTCACTCTCTTTATCAAGAGCGTTGGCGACATTATAGCGCTTGGCGTCTGTTTTTGATTTTTGAAAAAACTTATAGTCAATACGCTGACTATCTTTCTTTCGATTACTAAATTTATAAAATAAATATAAATCAAACCAAAGAGACAGTAAAAAAATACTAATAAAGGGGTCTGCTTTTGTCCAAAAAAACAAAACATCATCTAGCGTGCTGATATCTGAGTAATTAAGATAGAGCCAGGCAAGCAATGAGGCCCAACCAGCAAAAATTATAATCCAAGCCAAAAAGCCAAGCAGCTTATCTAATTGTCTTTTTGTCTTATCAAGTGCAATTAAAGACTTTTTAATAGTTCTTTGAAAATATATAAAACGCCCTAAAAACCAAGCCCCATTTCCTGGCCCGGCGCTGTCACGGATAAATTCTAAATTTTTCTCATCTTCAAAGTACATAGAAAGATCCTAATTGAAAAAATAAGGCAATAAACAAAAGAATAGGGGCAAGTAACCACAAAATCAAAGAGGCAATAAAAAATAGAAAATAAACAAATAAAAGCAAGCCTCTAAATATAACCTGCACTGATCTAATTAAAAAACTAATAATACGTCCTGTAAGATCGTATTGTCCATACATGGGGACAAAGATGTTTTTAAGCCAAATCTTAAAACCCAAAGACTTCTCTCTCTGTACTAAAAAACTCCAAGCCTTTTTCAGGCGTTCAACAGAACCAAAACTGTACCACCAAATAGGAAAATATATAATTTCCAGTAGTACTTTAGCTATAATTTGGCTACCGTAAGTTAAAAAATTGTGTTTAAACATAATATAATTTATTACTTATATTTTAACACAGAAAGAAAAGAGAAACAATTTTAAAAATAGATAAAGTAGGCTAAACATACTTAAGCTAAGAGCATTGACACTTCTAGTTTTATGTATTAATATAACTTTAGCACTCTAATCTCTTGAGTGCTAAATATAAGAAATAAATTATAGTATTTTAAATCAATATATGTTTAATAAATTTACAGACAAGTCACAAGAAGTAATTATAAATTCTCAAGTTATTGCTAGTAACTACGGTCAAAGCAATATTGAGGCTTTACATATGCTACTAGCTTTAATAGAGCAAAACGAAGGTCTAGTTAAGCCTATTTTAGAAAAAATGAAAATAGATCCTGACTTAATAGAAGATAGCGTCATAAGTAGTATAGAGAATCTCCCTAAAGGAAGAATTAATCCTGTTAGTGGACCTGTTCAAGCTGTCTCTGGAACCGCAGAAACTGCAACTATACTAGAGCGTGCTAAAAAAGAGGCCGACGGCATGGGTGATGAATTTATCTCAACTGAACACATCTTCCTAGCTTTAATTGGCATCCCTTCCCCGGCCCAAGACACCTTGCTCAAGTTTAAAGTAGAGTATGAGGAAGTAAAAACTATTTTGAAGGATCTCCGTGGCTCACAAACCATAAATGATCCCTTCCCAGAAAATAAATTTAGAGTTTTGGAAAAATACACCACCAACCTAACAGAAATGGCCAGGCAAGAAAAACTAGATCCAGTAATAGGCCGTGACACAGAAATTAGACGTATTATGCAAATTCTTCTACGTCGTAACAAGAATAACCCAGTTTTAATTGGCGAAGCTGGTACTGGTAAAACTGCTATTGTAGAGGGCTTAGCACAAAG
Organism: uncultured Gammaproteobacteria bacterium; assembly: GCA_964618575.1. Lineage (GTDB taxonomy): Bacteria > Patescibacteriota > Patescibacteriia > Patescibacteriales > UBA12465 > UBA12465. Next base: position 10,024 of record CAZUDJ010000002.1, read on the forward strand.
AATTATATCTGGGGACGTTCCTGAAAATTTAAAAAATAAAGAAATTATTAGCCTTGATCTCGGTGCTCTTGTCGCTGGTGCTAAGTTTAGAGGTGAGTTTGAAGATAGGCTTAAAGCTGTCCTAAAAGAAGTTCAATCCAATAATGATAAGTTTATTGTCTTTATAGATGAGCTTCACACCTTAATTGGCACAGGAGCTTCTGACGGAGCTATGGATGCTGCTAATATGTTAAAACCAGCTTTAGCTAGAGGTGAGATGCGCACCATTGGTGCTACTACTACTAAGGAATACCAAAAGTATATCGAAAAAGATTCAGCCCTGGAGCGAAGGTTTCAACCTATTATAGTTATGGAGCCAAGCTTAGAGGATACTATTTCTATGTTACGTGGCTTAAAAGAGAAATATGAGGTTCATCATGGTGTGCGGATTACTGACAATGCCCTAATTGCTGCCGCTAAGCTTTCCAGTCGCTATATCTCTGATCGATTTCTACCTGACAAAGCTGTTGATCTTATCGATGAAGCTACTTCCTCCTTGCGCATGGAGATTGATTCTATGCCCGATGAGCTTGATGCTTTAAAGAGAGAAATTTCTCAACTGGAATTAAATAAGGCTGGCCTTATGACAGGTGAGAATAAAAAGTCAACTAAAATTAAACATATTAATTCTGAGCTAGCTAAACTTAATGAAAAAGCTAAGCAACTAGAATTACATTGGAATAATGAAAAAAATATAATTTCTGAAATTCGTAAATCTAAAAAATCTATAGAAGACTTGAAGATAAAGGCTGAGATAACTCAACGAAAAGGAGATGATTTAAATGAAGTGGCAAAAATTAAATATGGCCTTATCCCTGAGCTGGAAAAAAAGATCGATGAGCTTCAAAATGAACTTTTAAAAATTCAAAAGAAAGGCCAAAGAATACTAAAAGAAGAGGTAGATGAAGAGGATGTCGCCAAAGTTGTAGCTCGCTGGACAGGTATACCAGTAAACAAAATGTTACAAGATGATATTAAAAAGTTAAGTGAGGCTGAGAAGGTTTTAAATAAACAAGTCATTGGCCAGGAAGAGGCAATATCAGCAATCGCTAACGCCCTGCGCCGTAGTCGTGCTGGCATCAATGAAGAGAAAAAACCTATCGGTTCCTTCCTTTTTGTTGGACCAACTGGAGTAGGAAAAACTGAGCTAGCTAAAACCTTAGCTAAGTTTATGTTCAATGATGAAAAATCTCTTATCCGCCTTGATATGAGTGAGTTTATGGAAAAACACTCAGTTGCTAAAATCATTGGCTCGCCTCCTGGCTACATCGGTCATGATGATGGTGGACAGTTAAGTGATAAGGTAAGGCGTCGCCCCTATAGCGTTGTCTTATTTGATGAGATTGAAAAGGCTCATCCCGATATGTTTAATATTTTACTGCAAATTTTAGACGATGGCCGCTTAACAGACTCCAAGGGAAGAACGGTGAACTTTAAGAATACCATTATTATTATGACCTCTAATCTAGGTAATGAAGTTATAAAACAATACTCTATTGGTTTTAGCTCTGATACCAGCGAGAAGTCAGAAGCTGAAATTAGGCTAGATGAAATGAAGGAAAAAATTGATGATATTTTAAAGAAAAACTTTAAGCTAGAGTTCTTAAATAGAATAGATGAAATAGTTCTCTTCCGCAGTCTCTCCAAGAAAGCTCTAGAGAAAATTGTTGACCTTGAGTTAATTAAAGTTGAAAAGAGATTGGCGACTAAAAATATTCATCTTAAAATTGGTGCTAAAGTAAAAAAGATGCTGTCAGAAAAGGGCTATGATATCACCTATGGCGCCCGGCCGCTTAAGCGTATAATTCAAAACCTAATTTTAGATGAGTTAGCTATCGATATTATAGAGGGAAAAATTGCCGACGGTGCTAAAGTAAAAATTAATTTAGATAGCAAGGACAAGGTACAAATAGAAGCATTAAAATAAAAAGATAGGCTTAATTTATTAACAAAAACCCGTGGAATCGGGTTTTTGTTAATTAGAACTTAAGTTGCCTTTAGGGCTCAAATATATTATAATTAGAAGCGTTTAAAGAATTAATTATTTTGTATTAAAATCATCAAAATGAAAAAAAATATTATCTCCTTTGGCTTTGCTTTCCTTATTCTAGCTTTTAGTTTTAGCTTGGGATTAAATGCTAAAGCTCAAATAAATAATAACAATATATTTAATCCCAATAATATAATCTCTGACTATGAGATGCTTAATGCTAGCTCCTTAAATGTAAATCAAATACAATCATTTTTACAAAACCAGGGCAGTTTCTTGGCAACATACCAAACTGATAATGCCTATGGCAGTATAAAAAGTGCGGCTGAGATTATCTATGACGCTAGTAATAACAATTATAATTGTGACGGGGCTATCTTAAGTGACAACCCCACTGAACTAGAAAGAAGCCAGAAGTGCAGAAGAATAAACACTATAAACCCTAAGGTGCTTCTAACCTTACTGCAAAAAGAACAAAGCTTGATCCAAAAATCTAACCCTAGTCAAAAAGCATTAGATGAGGCGACCGGCTATGGCTGCCCTACTGGCCGAACCTGCTCTCCTTATTGGAAGGGTTTTGGTAAGCAGGTAAATAGCGCTGCCCTACAATTCCGCCACTACATGGACAATCCTCATTCTTATAACTTTAAAGTCGGTCAAACTTATATCGCTAAAGACAAGCATTCTATGTTAAAAAGTGTTGATAAGGCGGTAAGCGATGGTAGTTACAATTCTATAGTTCAGTCACCCGGCTTTATAAACGTCACCATAGAAAATCAAGCTACGGCCGCTCTCTATATTTACACTCCTCACGTATATAATGGTAATTATAATTTTGACCAGCTCTATAAAAAATACTTTGGTAGTGCTGGTAATAATGATAATATACCACCTAAGCCAAATGTGCTTCCTAAAATTTATCCCGATGCTTCTATTTTGAAACTAAAGGATGATCCAGGGATTTGGTTAATTGAGGGTGGTTTTAAGAGACCTTTTGCAAACTACAGCTCTTTTATTTCAAGATTTTCCGAACGACAAGTAATTACTACCAGCGCTGATATTTTAGATGCCTACCCTAATGGAGAGCCTATTAAGTTTCCTAATTATTCCTTAGTACAAACTCCAGATAAAAAAATATACTTACTAGTTGGCAAAGAAAAAAGACCCTTTGAAAGCTTAGAAATATTTAAAAGAATAGGCTTTTCTGAAAGTGAAATAGAGCCTGCTACCTACACTGAGCTCTATGGTTATGTAGAAGGTAAGGCAATTACAGCTAGCTCAACTTATGTGACAGGAGCTCTTCTTCAAGATGTAAAAACTGGTGGAGTCTACTATGTAGAAAATGGCACTAAAGCTCCTTTATTAGACAGAGTCTTGCTACAAACCATGTATAAGGGTAAAGACATTGTCCGAGTTAGTGCTGAAATTTTAAATAAATACTTAAAAACAGACCCTGTCTTGCTACCCGATGGTTCCCTCTTAAAATCAAATGCTTCCGCAGCTGTCTATTTGATTTCCGATGGTGTAAAGCGTGCTTTTGCAAGCGGTGAAATATTCTCTAGTCTTGGTTACAAATTTGATAACGTAATTACCGTCTCGCCGCAACTTCTATACCAATACCCCCAAGGTGAATTAATTCAATAAATAAAATATGCCCATTATAAAAAGTTATCTTCTGCCCCACTCCCCTCTTTTAATACC
>CAZUDJ010000002.1:13853-17170 GCA_964618575.1 uncultured Gammaproteobacteria bacterium
AAAATATGCCCATTATAAAAAGTTATCTTCTGCCCCACTCCCCTCTTTTAATACCGGAAATTGCTAAAGCTAATCACTCGCTAATGGCTAAGACTAGTTCCGTGTATGAAGCTATTTCCACTGATTTGAAGGAAAATAAGATAAACACTGTGATAGTCTTCTCTCCTCACAATAATCCCCAACTAGAACATTTTATCCTAAACTGTGCTCCAGAAATGGATGTTAGCTTTCAAGACTTTGGCTTTATTCCCAAGAAAACTAGTTTCAAAGGAGCGATATCATTAAGTGATAAAATTAGAAATTCCCTTAAAGACTCTTTCCCTCTTAGACTCCTTTCTGAGCCCAATCTTGACTATGGCAGTGGCATTCCCTTATATTTAATTAAGGAACTAAATGAAAATGTTCGTGTTATAAGCATAGGCTCAGCTGAAGATTTAAGTTTAGAAGAGCACTATGACTTTGGTCTAGCTCTAGGTAATATACTAGAGGAAAGTGAAAATAGAATCGCTCTAATTGCCTCTGGTGACCTCTCACATCGCTTAATGCGTAAGTCTCCGGCGGGCTACTCTCCTAAGGGGCCAAAATTTGATAATAAGATAATTGAGTTTTTAAGCTACCCTGATACTGCTATAGAAAATATCTTAGCAATGGATAAAAAGCTAATTGCCGATGCCTCTGAATGTGGCTTAAAGCCTATTACTTTAGCCCTTGGCGCCCTTGCTAAACATAATTGGCAAGCTGATATCTTAGCCTATCAAACTGACTTTGGCATAGGCTATCTAAGTCTGGAATTTGTCTTAAGCAAAGACTAGTAATTAAAACACGACTATGGATAATAATAATAAGAAGAATAAAAGTGAGTTTTCCTCATTTAAAGATATTTTTAAAAATAAACCGGCAGCCGTAAAGCCACCTGCTTATCCCTGGCAAGAATTAGCTCTAAGAATTATAGAAGAACTTTCTATTCCCGGCTTTAAAAGATCATCTGTCTTTAAAATCTGTCGTGACCTGCCCCCTAGCACAGTTGAGCGAGCTCTAAACGACACTAAAGAGTTATGTAAAACTGGAGTCGCCTGGAAATACTTTTTTAAAGTAATAGATGCCAGTAAAAAAACTAAAAAAGAATAATTATATGCCTAAACTATTAGATATAAGACTATACCCTGACCCAATTTTACGCGAAGTATCAGAAAAGATTGAGATTTCTGATTTAAAAGGCGAGGTCATGCAAGAATTAATGGCTAATATGGACATCACTATGAAGTCTAAAGATGGCGCTGGTCTAGCCGCCCCTCAAATTGGCAAAAGTATACGTTTAATTGTTATAAACCAAGAAGGTCAAAGCCTTTTTTTAATTAATCCTGAAATTACCAAGAAGTCTTGGGCCAGAATAAAAGGAGAAGAGGGTTGTCTTTCTGTTATAAATAAAAAAGGGGAAATAGTCTATGACAATGTTACCCGTCATAAAAAAATAAACTGCATTTATCTAGATCAAAATGGCAAAAAACAGCACCTAAGTGCTGAAGGTGATTTAGCTCGAGTAATTCAACATGAAATAGACCACCTAAACGGAGTTCTTTTTATTGATTACCTTGATAATCTTCCAGCCGATATAGACTAAAAGGGCAATTAAAATTCCCCAAGAAATTTCTGAAAAGTAGCGTTGTAAAAGCTCTTGATTACTCCCTATAAAATACCCTAAAGCAGCTAGTACAAAAACCCAAATAGCAGAGCCTAAAGTAGTGTAGATTATAAAAGTAAAAAGCGGCATTTTAGAAAAACCTGCCGGCAGTGATACAAGCTGGCGAATAACGGGGATTAAACGTCCAAAAAAAGTAGCAGAAGCTGAATTATCAAAAAAGTATTTTTCTGCTTTTCTAATCTTTTCCTGATTAATCAGAAAAAATTTAGCAAAGCGATGATTAGCTAAACGATAAATTAAAGGGCGCCCCAGGTAATAGCCTAAGGTATAGTTAAACAAAGCACCAATCACGCTAGCCACTATAGCGACTATAATGATAACCCAGATGTTTAAAAGACCCTGGCTAGCCAGATAGGCGGCTGGTGGGACAATTATTTCTGAAGGCATAGGCACAAAGGAGCTCTCAATGGCCATTAAGATTCCTACCCCCCAATAGCCTAAATCCTGAGTAACTCCTAATAAAAAATTAAATAGTTCCTGTAACATAGTATTATAAACTACTTATAAATATAGCATATAGCAAGCCTATGTCCAAGCCAAAAATAGACAAAAAAATAAGCACCATTTTTATGGGCACACCTGACTTTGCTGTACCTAGTTTAGAGTCTTTAATTGCAAATGACAAGTTTAAGGTCGTGGCTGTATTTAGCCAACCCGACAGAGTAAAAGGAAGAAATCGAAAGCTTAGCCAACCCCCTGTCAAGGAACTGGCTATAAAAAATAGCATCCCTGTATTTCAACCAGAAAAAATAAAAGAGGAAATAGAGACAATTAAAAATATTGCACCTGACTTAATAGTCGTAATTGCCTATGGTCAAATATTGCCAATTGAGATACTAGAAATTCCAAAACATAAATGTATCAATGTTCATGGCTCCCTTCTGCCTAAATACCGTGGTGCCTCTTGCTTAAATGCCCCTATTTTAAATGGGGACGAGCAAACTGGTCTAAGTATAATGGAAATGGACCAAGGCATGGATACGGGTCCTATTATCGAACAATTCCCTCTTAAACTTAATGATGAGTCGTCTTTAGAATATATCCACGACAGTCTTTCCAATCTAAGCGCCAAAGTTCTGCCAGAAACTCTTCTTGCCTATATAAACGGTGAGCTAAAAGCTAGCCCTCAAGATGAAAGTCAGGCTACTTATGTAAAGCTAATAAAAAAAATTGACGGAAAAATTAATTGGAGTAAGTCTGCTACTAAGATAGAAAGACAAGTAAGAGCTTATCATCCTTGGCCAGGAGCTTTCACTTACCAGGAAGACGGCAAAAGAATCAAAATTATTAAAGCTAAGGTCCTAAAGAAAGATAGTCAAAATAAGCTTAACATTGGCCAGGTTTATAAGCTAAATGACAATATTGCTATTGGCTGTGGACAAAATAATTTAATTATATTAGAATTACAACTTGAGGGAGCCAAAGCTATGAGCTCATCTCAGTTTTTAAGTGGCCATCCTGATATAATTGGCCAAATACTAAAATAACCACATGGTCCCTTCGTCTAGTGGTTAGGACATCAGGTTCTCATCCTGGAAACAGGGGTTCGATTCCCCTAGGGACTACCAATATAAAAACAGGCTTTAACTTAGCCTGTTTTTTTATCTAATTAGTT
>CAZUDJ010000003.1:0-7408 GCA_964618575.1 uncultured Gammaproteobacteria bacterium
ATAAATTTAATTTAGTTCGGCTGGTTTCCTTTTAGGAAAGAAACCTCGTGACACGCGAGGGCCTTACAAGTAAAAAACATGGCAGAAAAATTTGAACGCACAAAACCCCATGTTAACGTCGGTACTATTGGCCACGTTGATCATGGAAAAACTACTTTGACTGCAGCTATGTTAGCTGTTTTCAATGCTAAGGGTATGACAGCCTCAAGCAAAAATGTTACAGAAATTGATTCCGCTCCAGAAGAGAAAGATAGAGGTATTACTATCGCTACTTCTCACGTTGAGTATGAGTCAGAAGGAAGACACTACGCTCACGTAGATTGTCCTGGTCACGCCGATTATGTTAAGAACATGATCACTGGTGCTGCTCAGATGGATGGTGCTATTTTAGTAGTATCAGCTACTGACGGACCTATGCCTCAAACCAGAGAACACATCTTACTTGCTCGTCAAGTTGGTGTTCCTCACATTGTTGTTTTCTTAAATAAATGTGACATGGTAGAGGACCAAGAGTTAATTGACCTAGTTGAAGAAGAGGTTCGTGACTTACTTAAGAAGTATGAGTTCCCAGGTGACGAAACTCCAATTATCAGAGGTAGTGCTCTTAAGGCTTTAGAAAATCCAGATGGTCCTGACGCTGAGCCAGTGTTAGAGCTTATGAAACAATTAGACACTTATATCCCAGAACCAGTTCGTGATATTGACCAACCATTCTTGATGCCTGTTGAAGATATCTTCTCAATTGAAGGTCGTGGTACTGTTGCTACTGGTCGTATTGACAGAGGTGTAGTTAACGTTGGTGATGAAGTTGAAATTGTTGGTTTAACTGACACTAAGAAGACTACTATCACTGGTGTAGAGATGTTTAACAAGCAATTAGATAGAGGTGAAGCTGGTGATAATGCAGGACTTTTACTTCGTGGTACAAAGAAAGATGAGCTTGAAAGAGGTCAAGTACTTTGTAAACCAGGAACTATTAATCCTCACACTGAATTTACCGCTGAAGTATACGTTCTATCAAAAGAAGAAGGTGGTCGTCACAAACCATTCTTCAATGGTTATAAACCTCAGTTTTATATCAGAACTACTGATGTAACTGGTGATATTACTTTACCAGCAGGAACTGAAATGGTAATGCCTGGAGATACAGTTAATTTAAATATTAAATTAATTGCTCCTATCGCTTTGGAAGAAAAGCAAAGATTTGCTATTCGTGAAGGTGGTCGCACAGTTGGTGCAGGTGTTGTTACTAAAATCTTAAAGTAGCCGCATAAGCTTGCTCTTCATTTGAAGGGCAAGCTACTTGCGTTTAGTTTAAATTTAAAATTCACTTTATTAATGTTTTAATTTACTATGTCCGAGAACAAAACCCAAGAAAAAGAGCAAGAGTTTAAGCAAAGAATAAGAATTAAGATTAAGTCTTTTGATCATAAGATTATAGACCAATCTACTAAGACTATTATTGATACGATAGAGCGCTCAGATGCGAAGTTCTTTGGGCCAGTACCACTTCCAATTGAAAAGAAGAAGTATACTGTCAACCGCTCAACCTTTGTGCATAAAGATTCCCGCGATCAGTATGAAATGCGTATTCATAAAAGGATGATAGACATCGTTGATCCTAGTGCTAAAACCATAGAAGATTTAACAAATTTAAACCTTCCGGCTGGTGTTGACGTGGAAATTAAAATGTAGTAGAGTAGTGAGGTAGTAAAACAATAAATAAATAATTTACATTTAGCGGTCTTGGTAACTCTAGATATAGAAAGTATCTTGGCTAATGATTGTAAAGATAGGAGGGAAATCAGTTCAAAATAAAAAATTAAAGAGATAGGAAAACAAGAGATGTTTTTTTGTTAATTTTTTAGGATTTAAACTGGTTTATAAACCAGTTTTTTTGTTAAGTAAATAGAAATTGTGAAATAAAACATATGAAATTTATAATCGGAAAAAAAATGGCCATGACTCAGGTCTGGAATAGTGATGATAAGGTAATAGCAGTTACTCCTGTTTTGGCTGGTCCTTGTACCATTGTTCAAGTAAAGAATAAAGAGAAAGATGGTTACAATGCCTTGCAACTTGCCTATGGCACAAGAAAAGCCAAGAATATTGCTAAGCCACAAAAAGGACACCTTAAGGCTTTAGGACTTAACCCTATGCACATGCGTGAGTTTAGAACTGAGGAAGCTGCTAATTTTAAAGCAGGTGACATTGTGTCTGTTGAAACTTTTACCGAAGGGGAGACTATAAATGCCAGTGGAACCTCTAAAGGAAAAGGTTTTCAAGGTGTAGTAAAGCGACATGGCTTTGCCGGTTTTAGAGCTACTCATGGTAATAAAGATCAAGAAAGAATGCCAGGTTCTATTGGTAACAAGGGCCCAGCTCGTGTTTTTAAAGGAAAGAAAATGCCTGGCCGTATGGGTGGAGGCACAATTACTGTTACAAACTTAAAAGTTGTAAAAGTTGATGTCGAAAATAATATAATCTTTATTGCTGGCGCACTACCTGGCGCAGTTAACGGACTTATTCTTCTTAACTCCAAAGGTGAGCTAAAAGTTAATCAAGCTCCGGTAAAAGAAGAGAAGGTAGAGACTAAGGTAGAAGATAAAAAGGAAGAAAAGAAAGAAGAAGTTAAGGTTGAAAAGGAAGAGAAGAAAGAAGAACCTAAAGTAGAAGATAAAAAAGAGGAAGTAAAAGCTGAAAAAGAAGAGAAGAAAGAGGAACCTAAAGTAGAAGAAAAGAAGGAAGAGAAGAAAGAGGAGAAAACAGAGAAAGGTACTAAATAGTTTATAATATTACATAAGAGTATAGAATGTATGTCATTAAAGATAAAAATATACAACCAGACTAGTGAAGAAGTTAAAGACTTAGAATTGGCTGACAATATCTTTGCTGTTTCTGCTAATCCTGAATTGCTACACCAAGCTATCGTGGCGCAAAATAATAATTCTCGTCAAGTTTTAGCTCATACTAAGACTAGAAGTGAAGTAGCTGGTGGTGGTAAGAAACCTTGGAAACAAAAAGGCACTGGTCGTGCTAGACACGGATCTAGTCGTTCACCTATTTGGATTGGTGGTGGTGTCACTTTTGGACCACGTAAAGATAGAAATTTTAAACAAAAAATCAATCAGAAAATGAAGCAAAAAGCTATTTTTATGGCTTTATCAGACAGAGTGGCTACTAAATCTATGGCCGTGGTAGATAAAATAGATTTAAAAGAGTATAAAACTAAAGCAGTAGAAACTATTTTAAATGATTTCGATAAGAAGGTATTTAAAACTGACAGACGTAGCACTCTTATTATTACATCTTTAAAGGATGATAAGTTAAAGTATTCGCTACGAAATTTACAAAATACCAAATTAATTAATCTTGATAATATTAATTTAGTTGATATTTTAAATTACCGTAACTTGCTACTAACAGAGAGTGCTGTTGCTACTTTTACTAAGCGTTATAATAAATAAAAATATGGCATTATTCGGATCAAAAAAAACTCAAGACGACAAAAAAAAGACTAGTCCAGATGCAAGCGCTAAGAAAGATGTAAAGACTAAGAAGGCTGTAAAGAAGGATAGCCCTGCTAAGAAAGATAATGCTAGCATGAAAGATTTATATAGCGAAAGCAGTAAAACAGCTACTAAGGGAGGAAAAGTTAAAGCAAAGTTTAGTCCTGTAAATAGTCTATTAATCAAACCTTTGGTAACTGAAAAAGCAACTACATTAAGTGCCAGTGGTAAGTATGTATTTATAGTAGCTAACTCAGCAAATAAAATTTCAGTTGCTAAAGCTGTTGAGTCAGTCTATGGTGTAAAGGCTAAGAGTGTCAATATTGTAAGTATGAAAGGAAAATCAGTTACACGTGGTAAAATAAAAGGAAAAAGAAAAGATTTTAAAAAAGCTATTGTCACCTTAGCTAAAGGAGAGACTATCGCAATTTACGAAGGTGTATAAAAAAGCAATAATTTAGCAATCAATTAGAAATTGTACTAATATGGGAATAAAAAAAGTAAAAGCAAATACCCCGGGAAGAAGACTAGCCACCTTTGATGATTTCAAAGATGTCACTACTTCTACTCCGGAAAAAAGTTTGTTGCTTCCTCAAAAAAGAAAGGGTGGACGTAATGCTAGTGGTAAGATTACCGTACGTCATCGCGGTGGAGGAGCTAAAAGAAACATTCGTATTATTGATTTAAAACGAGATAAGTTTGATATAGAGGCAACAGTTGCCAGTATCGAGTATGATCCAAATAGAGGTGCTAGAATTGCTCTTTTAAACTATGCTGACGGTGAAAAACGTTATATCATTGCCCCTATTGATGTTAAGGTTGGTGATAAATTAATGAGCTCAAAAAAATTAATCGAGCTTAAAAACGGTAATGCAATGCCACTGGAATTTATCCCGGCTGGTATGGCTGTTTCTTGTGTAGAGCTTGAGCCCGGTGAAGGAGCAAAGATTGCTCGTGGTGCTGGTAACTTAGTTTATGTGATGGGTGTTGAAGGGAAGTTTGCCCAAGTTAAAATGCCATCTAGTGAGGTTAGATTGATTAAGAAGACTTGTATGTGTACGGTTGGACAAGCTAGTAATCCTGATAAAAGACACGTTAGTCTTGGTAGTGCTGGTCGCAAAAGACATTTAGGTATTAGACCTACAGTTAGAGGAACAGCGATGAACCCAGTTGATCACCCTCATGGTGGTGGTGAAGGAAAGCAACCTATTGGTATGAAACATCCTAAGACTCCTTGGGGTAAACCTGCTTTAGGTGTTAAGACTAGAAGAAAGGGACCTAGTGATCGCTTAATCATGAAACGCCGAGCAAAGCGTCGTAAATAAACATTAATTAATTTTATTATATGTCAAGAAGTTTGAAAAAAGGACCTTATATCAATCAAAGGTTAATAAACAAGATAAAGAATTTGGCTCCTGGTAGCAAGGAAGTGATTAAAGTTTGGGACAGGGCCTGCACTATTACCCCGGACATGGTAGGAGTTACCCTAGGTGTTCATAATGGTAAGACACATGTTCCTGTTTATATCGTTGAAAATATGGTTGGTCATCGCCTGGGAGAATTTTCCCACACTCGTAAGTTTGTATCCCATGGTGGTAAAATGGCTAAGACTCAAGCTAAGTAATAATTAATAATTTATATATGGAAGTAAAAGCCAGTGTAAAACATTTACGAATGTCTGCTCAAAAAGTTCGCTTAGTACTTGATCTTGTTCGTGGACTCCCGGTACAAACAGCTTTAGATCAGTTAAAATTTATCAACAAAGCCGCCTGTACACCAGTCGCTAAGCTGCTTGAATCAGCAATTGCCAATGCCGAAAATACCTATGGTTTAGAAAAATCAAATTTGATGATTTCTGAAATTAGAGCTGATGAAGGTGTAACTTTAAAGCGTTGGATGCCGAAAGCTCATGGTAGGGCAACTTCAATCCGAAAACGTGCCTGTCATATCTCTATCACTTTAAAAGAAATAAAGGATAGTGGCACAAAGGCTAAGAAAGAAGTTAAACTAGAGGAGCCCGTTAAGTTAGAGCAACTTGTAAGGGATAATGAGAAGAAGGAAAAGGGAGGCAAGAAAGATAAAAAGGAAAAAGAGAAAGAAGCTAAACCTTTTAAAGATCCAAGACTGGAGAAGGATAATACTAAGCATGTAGATGTCCCTGATAAGCCTAAAATGTTTAGACGTAAGTCGGACTAAATTGTAATTAATTATTATATTTGTATATGGGTAAAAAAGTTAATCCAAAAATAATGCGCATGGGTATCACCAAGACTTGGCCTTCTATTTGGTTTGAGCAAGGTGAAAACTACATCAAGAATGTAAAACAAGATGTATCTATCCGTCGTCAACTTATCAGAGAGTTTAGAGAAGCCGGAGTTGATAAAGTAGAAATTGCACGTGGTTTAAATAAAATTGATATTTCTATCTATACTGCTAAGCCTGGTATCTTAATTGGTCGTGGTGGTAGTGGTGTTGAAGATTTAAAGAAGCGATTGCATGATAAGTATTTGAAGAATTTCCGCATGCATGAAATCAATTTAAATATTAAAGAAGTTAGCCGTCCTAATCTTAGTGCTGAAATAGTACTTGCTAGCATGATAAGTGATATAGAAAAAAGAATGGCTTTTAGAAGAGTAATGAAGCAAGCTCTAAGTAGAGTGGAAAGAGCCGGAGCACTTGGTGCTAAAACTGTAGTCGCTGGTCGTTTAAATGGAGCTGAGATTGCTCGTAGCGAAAAGTTAGTTTGGGGTAAGGTACCGCTACAGACTTTACGGGCTGATATTGACTATGCTCGCGGTGTAGCCCAAACAGCTTACGGAGCTATCGGTATCAAAGTATGGATTTATAAAGGAGAAGTATTTGAGAAAGAGAGTGCCACCGGTGAGGTAATAGAGAGCTAAATAATTACAATTCCAGTTTTTACACTACAAAAATATGTTAATGCCAAAGAAAACCAAATATAGAAAAGATCATAAAAGACGCCGTGGCGGTAAGGCTAGTCGTTACCTAAACATCAGTTTTGGAAGCTATGGTTTAAAAAGCCTATCTTCTCACTGGGTGACTTCACGTCAAATTGAGTCTGCTCGTCGTGTTATGACTAAATATGTTAAAAAAGGCGGAAAGATTTGGATTAGAATTTTTCCTGATAAGCCAGTTACCAACCATGGTGGAGAACTACCTATGGGTGGAGGAAAGGGTGCAGTAGATCACTATGTGGCTATTGTAAAACCAGGAATGGTGATGTTTGAAATGGAAGGAATTGATAAGGAGACCGCTAAAATGGCTATGGAATTAGCTGCTCATAAATTACCAGTAAAATGTAAATTTGTTAGTAAGGATTAAGCCTTAAAACTAAAATTATGAAAATGTCAGAATTATTAAAAAAAGATAGTAGTGAGTTACAAGACTTATTAAATGCAAGTCAAGAGAAATTACGTGAATTACGTTTTAAGGACTCCAATAAACAGCTCAAAAATATTAGAGAAATAAGAGAGACAAGAACTCTTATCGCTCGTATTCATACTATTTTAAATAAAAAGAAATAACAATATGGCTGAGAATAAGAAAGAAAATATAAAAAAAGAGACAATACGCCGTAAATTCAATGGTTTAGTGGTTGGAATTCCGGGAGATAAAACTATTATGGTTAAAGTTGACTCAGTTAAAGTTCACCCTCTTTACAAAAAGAGATACACTACTAGCCGAAAATACCAGGTTCATGATGAGAGTAATAAGTATAAGGAAGGTGATAAGGTAGAATTTATAGAATGCCGCCCCATTTCTAAATCTAAGAGATGGAGAATCGTGGCTTAAGTTTTTAAAATTGTAAATTAGAAGAAATATATGATACAAATGCAAACATATTTAAAAGTTGCTGACAACTCCGGAGCTAAGGAGGT
>CAZUDJ010000003.1:7508-16411 GCA_964618575.1 uncultured Gammaproteobacteria bacterium
GCCAGGGAAGTAAGAAAGGCTGGTTATGTAAAGATTGCATCTTTGGCCCCTGAAGTTTTATAAAATAAATCACTGTTTTGCAAAAAAATATGTATATCAAAAAGAATGACAAAGTAAAAATACTAAGCGGAAAGGACAAAGGAAAGTCTGGTAAGGTATTGCAAGCTATGCCCAAAGAAGGAAAGGTTAGCATAGAGGGTTTAAATTTGTTAATTAAACATCTACGTCCGCAACAGCAAGGAGAAAAAGGTCAAAGAATAGAATTCCCCGCTTTTATTAGAGTTTCAAATGTTGCCCTAGTTTGCCCTAAATGTGGCAAGACTACTAGAGCGGCTTATAAAATTGTAAAAACTGAAGGAAAGAAAGATAAAAAGCATCGCGTTTGTAAAAAATGTCAGGAAATAATTGAGTAATTAGCAAAATTTATGAGACTTAAAGAAAAATATCAAAAAGAAATAGTGCCCGCTTTAAAAGAAGAGTTTTCTTTTGAAAACAGCATGTTGGTGCCTAAGTTAAATAAGGTTGTAATTAACGTTGGCTGTGGTCGTCACTCTAAGGACAAAGATTTCTTAGAAAGGATTAGTAATGGATTAACTAAGATTAGTGGCCAAAAACCAGTTTATGCTTTAGCTAAAAAGTCCATATCTGCTTTTAAGATCAGAGAAGGGATGACAGTGGGTGTTAAGGTGACTTTACGTGGTCCGAGAATGTATGATTTTGTAGAGAAGTTAGTAAATATTACTTTCCCTCGTGTCCGTGACTTTAGAGGACTTAAGACTAAGTCTATAGATGGTCAAGGCAATATGACGCTCGGATTTAAAGATCAATCAGCTTTCCCTGAGATGAGTGTGGAAGATTCTGATAATCCTTTTGGTCTAGAAGTTTCCTTTGACACTAGTGCCAAGAGCAAGGAGGAGGGCTTAGCTCTATTTAGATTAATGGGTTTCCCCTTCCAAAAAGAGGATAAAAAAGTTAGTAAATAATAAATACATATGGCAAGAACTGCATTAATTGTAAAAGCAAAAAGAAAACCTAAATTTTCTACTCGTAAGATCAACCGTTGCTGGCGCTGTGGCAGAAATCGTGGCTTTATGCGTGATTTCAAGCTATGCCGAATTTGTTTCCGCGAATTAGCGGATAATGGTGACTTACCGGGTATTAGAAAATCCAGTTGGTAATTTAGAAATTTTAAGTTTAATTTAAAAATATGATGGATCCCATCGCAGACATGTTTACAAGAATAAGGAACGCTTCGGCAGTTTCCAAACCAGCTTTATCTTTACCGATGAGCAAACTTAGGTTTGAGGTAGCAAAGATTTTAGCAAACGAGGGCTGGATTAAGAAAGCTGAAGTTATTCCCGGCGGTATTTCTGGTCGCCACAATAATTTTGATGAACTCGTCTTGCAACTAAAATATAAAAAGAATGGCAAGTCTCAGATTAACTCTATTCAGCGAGTTTCTAAACCTGGACTTAAAGTTTATGTTTCTAAGTCAGAAATTCCCACTGTTTTAAATAACTTTGGTACAGCTATTATCTCCACTTCCTCAGGAATGATGACAGGTAGAGAAGCTAGAAAGAGACAAATTGGCGGCGAAGTTATCGGCGAAATTTTTTAATCAATTAAAAAAAAGATATATGTCACGTTTAGGAAAATTAGCAATTAAATTACCGACCGGCGTTAGCGCTATTTTTAAAGATGGTAATTTGCAAGTAAAAGGTCCGAAAGGAGAGCTAAAGCTTGCAGTCCACCCCATCATCGATGTTAAAGTAGAGGCTGATGAGCTTAAGGTTGCACCTAAGGATATGGAAGAGAAGGATGTCAGTGCAATGTGGGGCTTGTCTTGGAGTCTATGTCGCAATGCTGTTATTGGAGTTTCAGAAGGCTTCTCTAAAAAATTAGAAATCAATGGGGTTGGTTATCGTGTGTCAGTTTCTGGAAGCAAGCTTACTTTAAACCTCGGATACTCTAATCCAATAGAATTTCCACTTCCTGAGGGAATTTCAGCTACTGTAGAGGGAAACTCTGTTACTATCTTAGGAATAGACAAGCAAGTAGTTGGTGAGGTAGCTGCCCAAATTAGAAAACTTAGAAAGCCTGAACCGTATAAGGGTAAAGGTGTTAAATATGAAGGAGAAATCATCCGTCGTAAGGCTGGTAAGTCAGCTACTAAGGGTAAGTAGGTTTTTTTAAAAAAACATTATAAATTATATGGATAAAAATAAAGTTAACAAAGCCAGACAGAAAAGACGTCACAATAGAGTAAGAGCCAAAATAAGTGGCACTGCAAGCTGTCCTCGTCTTAGCGTCTATCGTTCTAACCGGGCAATGTTTTTGCAACTAATCGATGATGAAGCAGGGAAAACCCTAGCTAGTGCTTCTACTATAGAAGTAAAAGAAGCGGGCAAAAAAACTGAGATTAGTTTAAACTTAGGAAAGTTAATTGCAAAAAAAGCCAAGGCGAAAGATATTTCTAAAGTAGTTTTTGACAGAGGTTCATATAAGTACCACGGTCGTGTTAAAGCGGCTGCTGATGGTGCCAGAGAAGGTGGTTTAATTTTTTAAAATTGATTTTTCAAATAAAATAAGAAAATATGTCTGAAGATAAAAAAACGACAACTAGTCCTAGTGTGAGCCCTAAAAGTTCCGCTGGCGTAACTGTAGCTAAGGATATCTACGGTGATAAGAAAAAAAGCTTTCGTGGCCCTCGTCGAGGTGCGCCTCGCCGTGGCAATGATCCCCGCGATGAATTTAGTCAGAAGATTTTAGAGATTGCTCGTGTAACTCGTGTTATGGCCGGAGGTAAAAGAATGAATTTCAGAGCTTGTGTGGCTGTGGGTGATAAGAAGGGTAGCGTCGGTGTTGGACTAGGAAAAGGTTCTGATGTAACGATTGCAATTAATAAGGCAGTAAACGTTGCTAAGAAGAATATGGTTAAAGTGCCTATAGTAAATGAAACCATTCCTCATGAAGTTCGTCACAAGTTAGGCGCAGCCAAGATTATGCTTAAACCAGCCAAACAGGGTCGTGGTGTAATTTCTGGTGGAGTCGTTCGTGGTATTTTAGAACTAGCTGGAATAAATAACGTTACTTCTAAAACTTTAGGAACTAGTAATAAAATAAATAATGCGCGCTGTACTATTGCCGCCTTAACTACACTTCGTGACCCCAAAACTAAGCAAGGTCAATCAGCTAAAAAAGGTGTAGAGCTTAAGGTTAAAGAGGGAGTGGTGTCTAAAGATGATAGTGGTGAAGATAAAAAATAAATTAGATTATAAGCTTAAGCAATATGTTAACACTAAGTAGTATAAAAAAAGCCAAAGGCTCAAGTAAGACCAAAAAGCGAGTTGGTCGTGGTAATGCTTCTGGGCACGGTACTTATAGTACCCGTGGTTTAAAAGGTCAAAAATCTAGATCAGGTGTTTCTGGTTTAAAACGCTTAGGTATGAAGCAGCAATTACTGCAGACTCCAAAGTCACGTGGTTTTAAATCAGCTAAGCCCAAAAATCAAGTTCTAAGCCTAAAAGATATTAATGCTAATTTTAAAGATGGTGATAATGTAACTCCAGAATCACTAGCCGAGAAGAAGTTAATCTCTTCGGCTAAATTACCAGTAAAGATTTTAGGAAAGAAAGAAAAATTAACAGTTAAAGTTAAGTTTGCCGGTATTTTAATGAGTGCTGGCGCAAGTGAACAGATAAAATAACTAATTTTTTATGTTTCATAAATTAGAACAAATTTGGAAGGCCAAAGAGGTGCGAAATAAAATACTATATGTCTTAGGCATGTTAGTAATTTTTCGTTTTTTAGCTCATATTCCTATCCCTGGTGTAAATGAAGCTGCTTTAAAGAGTCTATTTGCTTCCAATGAAGTCTTAGGAATGCTTAATCTGTTTTCTGGTGGTGGTATGGAAACGTTTTCTATTATCATGATGGGTGTAGCTCCTTATATTACCTCCTCTATTATCTTTCAGTTGCTAGGGATGATAATGCCAAAGATAGAAGAAATGCAAAAGGAAGAAGCTGGTCGTTCTAAAATTAATATGTGGACCAGATTACTGACTGTACCTTTAGGTTTCCTACAAGCCTACGGTATGATTACCTTACTTCGTCGTAGTGCCGCTGGTATTTTAGGTGAAGTTGCAATTGTTGAAATGGGTATAATGTTACTTACTATTACCGCTGGTACAATATTGCTTATGTGGATAGGTGAACTTATCACTGAGCAAAAAGTTGGTAATGGAATCTCTTTACTAATTTTTGCTGGTATCGTTTCCTCAATACCGCAAATGGTACAACAAATAATTGTTACTTTTGATCAAACCCAATTATTTACTCTTATTGGTTTTGCGGTAATTACTATTATTACTGTAGTTGGTGTTGTTATTATAAATGAGGGGCAAAGAAATATCCCTATTCAATATGCTAGGCAAATAAGAGGAAGTAGAGCTTTTGGTGGTACTAGTACTCACTTACCACTGAGAGTAAATATGGCTGGCGTTATTCCTATTATTTTCGCTATTTCAGTAGTTTTATTTCCTTCGATGATAGCTCAGTTTTTAATTCATGCTGAGACTGCTTGGATAGCTTCTGCTGCTCAGTGGGTAATTACAATTTTTAACAATCAGCTAGTCTACGGTGTTGTCTACTTTATTATGGTATTTGCCTTTACTTACTTCTATACTGAAGTTGTCTTTCATCCAGATAGAATTGCTGAAAATTTACAAAAACAAGGTGGATTTATCCCTGGCATTCGTCCGGGAAAAAATACTTCTGATTACCTAGCAAACACTAGTCGCAAGATAGTGCTTTTTGGAGCTCTTTTCTTAGGCTTAATTGCTGTTTTACCTCTAGTCATGCGTTACTTTACTGGTGTCCAGGCCTTTGCTATTGGTGGTACTAGTTTACTTATCGTCGTATCAGTGGTAATAGATACGGTAAAGCAAATTGAATCCCAGCTCACTATGAGAGAATACGATGGTCTCTAAACTAGACTATAAAAATAATTATAAAATATAGCAGATAATAAAAAAACAGCTTAGGCTGTTTTTTTGTGATATTATAAAGATGTAAGGCATAAATATTAAACATATGAATTTTGAGAAAAACTTTAAGCCAGAGCGGGAAACAAATAAAGAGTCAGAGTGGATAGCAAAAATAAAAGACTACTACCGAGGTGATTATCATATCCATACTACGCGCTCTAGTCGCGAGCAAGTAGATGGGGCTAAAGAGGGTATGGTTCACAGTGATACAAGATTAATGCAATATGCAGAGAGACTGGGACTTGATTTTATATTTTTCTCCGAGCATTCCTCTAGCCCCGGAAATCCTAAAAGACTAAGTTTTGATCATCCCATTTGTCAGTCCTTGCTTGAGGGCAAGGAAAGGGTGGCAGAGATAAATAAATCAGCTAAGTATAGACCTAAGGCCTATAGCGCCGTTGAGGCTAATATTATGTTTGCCGAGGGTGAGGCCATAGTAGATGTGCCTGACTCTGTCTTAGCTAAGTTAGATTTAGTTGTAGCCTCCAGGCATGTAATAGAGGATAAGCTTGAGCCTACAAAAATAAAAGAATCTATACTTGCCGCTATAAACAATCCCCATGTAGATGTTATCGGTCACCCCTATAGGCACATAGAATTTTTTAAACATGATTGGCGCTATTTTAAGAAATACTACCAAAAGGACGAGGCTATAGCTAAAGAGCTAAATGAGCTTGAGAAAAATAATGAGTGGGATAAGATTAAGATGATAATCGGGAAGACTATGCCCCAAGGAGAGGATATGGAAAGATATAGCGGGCTTTTTAAAGACTTAAAAAAAGAATACTATCGCGCCTGGGATGAAATATTTGGGGCCATGGAAGAAAAGGGCACTGCTTTTGAAATTAACCTATCTTCATTTGATCCGGGTAAAGAATACTACCAAACACTGCTTAAAAAAGCAGCTACGTATCCAAATTTAAACTATTCTCTTACTTTCGACTTCCATCATTTAGGACAACTAGATAATTATGATAATAAAGACTACGAACAAGAGGCGCCTCTTGATATTAAAAACCCCGCTCGAGCTAAGGGTGTGCAAAGAGTCTTAGAACTTATAAGTCTGCTAGAAGAAAATGGGATAAGTAGAAATAGAGTTATTAATTCTTCCAAGGATAATTTGGATAAGTTTTTAGCTACAAGGACTTAGCTTTAAAATCCAAGAATACAAAGCCTTAGCTAAGACTTCATTATTTACCCCAATTGAGTTATACTTAAAGACCAAAAGATCAAGCGGGACAATATATGGACCAAGATTTAAAAATAAAACCAAGCAAGGAAAAAATAGGACTGATTATTCTTAGTTCAGTCGCCTTTATTACTCTTGTTTTAGGTTTTATTTTTTTTAATACTTTTGGACCAAGAGGAGTTTATTCTAAGCTTGAGCAGTTTACCATTCCTTTAAACGCCCCTAGTGACCTTAATCACTTAGCAATTCTTCTTAAGAGAGGGGGCTATATAAGAAGTGAGCTTGGCTTTAAAATAGCTTATTTAAAAACTACAAATATTAACTCTACAGATTTAAATTGTGATAAGTGTTTTAACCCAGGGGCTTATAGACTATCAAAAAGAATGTCTGCTTGGAAAATAGCAAAAGTAATTAAAGATGGCCCTTATATGAAGTGGGTTGTTATACCTGAGGGCTTACGTAAAGAACAGATAGTTGAGTTAATAGGAGATGCTTTAGCTTGGGATGATCAAGAAAAAAGAAAGTGGGTAGGAAACTTTACCGCTCTAAAATATAATGAGATTGAGGGAGTCTATTTCCCTGATAGCTATCTTATTCCTGTAGATGAGAGTGGTCTTGAGGTAGCGAATAGGCTTAGGAGAAGGTTTAACTTAGCTTTAGAGCCTTATTACAAAGAAGCCCTAAAGCAAAATATTAAGTGGGACACATTAATTAAGATTGCTTCCATTGTTGAGCGGGAGGCAGCCGGCAAAGAAGATATGCCACTTATTGCAGGTATTATTTGGAATAGATTATTAAGTGAGCCAGCTATGAAGTTGGAAATAGATGCAACAATTCAATATATAAGAGACAGCGTGATTCACTATGGTAAGATTCCATCTGGTGTTCAATTGTCAGGCTATGTAAGTGAGGGTGATTGGTGGTCACCAATTAAAGCTGAAGACATAAACATTGAATC
Organism: uncultured Gammaproteobacteria bacterium; assembly: GCA_964618575.1. Lineage (GTDB taxonomy): Bacteria > Patescibacteriota > Patescibacteriia > Patescibacteriales > UBA12465 > UBA12465. Next base: position 14,701 of record CAZUDJ010000003.1, read on the forward strand.
ACCTTATAATACCTACTTAAATCATGGTCTTCCTCCGCAAGCAATCTGCAATCCAGGAGTCGAGGCTATTGCTGCTGTTTTAAATCCCACTGAAACTGACTGTTTTTATTATATACATAGCAATAGGATTATCCATTGCGCCAAAAGCTATGAAGAGCACAAGGAAAATATTAGGAAGTATCTTCGCTAGCTTCTTCAGACTTTAATTTTGACAAAATGGAGAGTCCTCATCTTGTTAAGATTATAAGCTTGGTTTAATTTTAGCGCTCGGGATAGGTCGAGAGGATTATTAATAAAATATTAAGTTATAATTATGTCAATAAAAAAAGATCACTTAGTACTAATTGTAAGTTTAACAGTTTTAATTTTTGTAGGAGTTGGGACGGTTGAGGCTATTAAGTTTCTAGGCAAAGAAGAGAGCATTAAATTAAAACAAGAGATGGCGCCTAAAATTACAGAAAAAGCAATTAAGAGCGTGGGTATATATGCCCCTATTTTTGAAATAGAGATGAATGAAGCTAAGTCTATGTATGTGGAAGAGTATGGTGAAGAGGGTTTTGAGGTACTTAAGTACAGAGATTATACTTTACTAATACCTCCTTTTACTAAAGAGAATTCAGTCTTAGATGCAAAAGCTCAAGTAGATGCTATTTTGTTAGGAAATGCTAAGAGTAGACCCAATAAAGAAAAACAATTATCTGATATTAGTAAAATTCGTAAAATTTTTGGCATTGAGGATGATATTGTTTATAATGATGCCCTAGGGGCATATACTGATGGAAAGGGTTTTCAGTATAATTTTGAGAAAGACGAATTATTTAGCAAGCAAATTGGGGTAACGAGTGCTTTAAATGCTAAGTTTGAAAAATCATATCCACATTTTAAGCCAGGTTTTAGACGTACTACAATTTTTTCCAGAGAAAGAGCGCAAATAAAAGCAGACGAAATTTTAGCTAGAATGTACGCAGTTGATGAACTAAATGTTTTGAGGTCCAATATAGAGTTTATTGATTTAGGCGATGCTAGGGTTGGATTTATCTATGGTGATAAAGATGTACATGTAATGATTGATCAGGTAACAGGTGACGTAATCAGCTTTAATAGAAGAAATTAAGTATGAAAAAAAGCTACTCTATTTTACTTATTTTTTTTATTACCCTTGCTGTACTTGTCGGTGTAGTGGGCGAAGATCCCTCTGTAACAGTCATATCGCCCAATTGAATAGAGTCGTCAATTTTTAAAATTGCGCCGTCTCCAGCTGATTGCAAAAACATCGTTGGGTATGTATTCCCAGTACTCGTATTTACGTGCAGCCAGGCGGCTCCACCGCTTGGACCTACTTACTATCATGATATTGAATCAATGGTTTATATTCCAAGTCCGCATTTAAGTCAAACTAGCTCTGCTCACTATTATAGATGGAAGGATTCATTAAACTACGGAATGATAGGTAACGTAAATCAATATGGCACATTTGGTTGGGCTAACTTATCGACAACATCATATTCATTCTTAGATCGTTGGAAATTATCAGATTGGACCAACGAGGGCCTATATAGTAAAACAGTTGATCTAGATGCATTTTCTATATCAAATTGTCCCTAAGTTTAAAACAGTGTTAGAGGCTTAGTTGATGTTAGTGTTGTCGCCACTCAGCCTGTTGTAAATGTTAAAACCTCTGCCAACCCATAGGTTTTTTATTTGAATTTTT
>CAZUDJ010000004.1:0-14454 GCA_964618575.1 uncultured Gammaproteobacteria bacterium
TAGGGCTTGGTGAGAAAAAATAAAGCAAAAAAATAAATAAATTTATTTAATTTTAAAATATGGCAGACAAAAAAATCTTTGTAATTGAAGATGACATCAATTTACTCTACGGGTTAGAGGCTCAATTTAATAATGCTGGACTTATAGTCGAGATCTGCGAGGCCGAGGATGATGAAGATACTATAATTTCAAAACTACATAAATTTGACCCTGACTATATAGTTCTAGATTTAATTCTTCCTAAAATTGAAGGCTTTGACCTTCTTTCTAAAATTAAAGCCGACCATGTTTTGGGAGAAAAAGAAATTTTCATCTTTACCGATTTAAGCAATGCTGATAGCAGTGAAAGAAGTCTGGAGATGGGAGCGGATTATGTTTTCTTTAAAGAAGATTTTGACACCTTTTCATTTTCTGAGAAAGTGATAAGAATAATAAATAATCAAAAAGATAGAATTAGTGACACTGATGAGGATGAGGCTAACTTTGACCTCGTGATTGACTAAATGCTTAAATCTTAGTAAAGTAAAGTGTTATATATAATCATTAAATATGTTTATCAAAAAGATTGGAATTGATTTGGGAACAACTTATACCCTGGTGTATCTACCTCGTCGGGGAATTGTGGTAAATGAACCTTCTGTTGTCGCGGTTTCTATGGCGGATAAGAAGATACTGGCAGTTGGTAATGAAGCTAAAGATATGTTAGGACGTACTCCGGATACTATTACGGCAGTAAAGCCTCTTAAAGAAGGTGTTATTGCTGACTACAGAGCAACTCAGGCGATGATACGCTATTTTATTAACAAAACCCTAGGTGGGCTTCGTTTTTTTAGACCTGAGGTAATGGTGGCTGTTCCGGCGGGCATCTCCTCTACAGAACGAAGGGCAGTTATAGAAGCAACCATAGCGGCGGGAGCTAAAGCGGCCTATATTATTAAAGAGCCAGTTGCAGCGGCAATAGGCGCTGATATTCCGATTGGCTCAGCTACAGGACACATGGTAATAGATATTGGTGGTGGTACAGCTGAGATGGCCGTTATTTCTTTAGGAGGAGTAGTGGCTTCAACTTCAGTTAGGGTGGGAGGTAATCGCCTAGATGCTTCAATTTTAGAATACATTCGCAAAAAATATAATCTAGCGATTGGTGAGCGCAGTGCTGAGGAGGTAAAGATTAACATTGGTTCCGCTTTATATATCGAGGATAAACTATATATGGAGGTGCGCGGACGTGATATAGTCACAGGTCTTCCTAGGAGTATTACCGTTTCCAGTGATGATGTAACTGAGGCAATTCAGCATGAACTAGAAGAAATTATCTCTGCTGCTAAGCGTGTGCTTCATAAAACTCCACCTGAGCTTTCCGCCGATATTATTGACAAGGGGATAGTTATTACCGGAGGTACCGCTTTGCTTCGCAACATGGATCAGTTAATATCACGTACCACCGGAGTGCCGGCCTATATTGCTGATGACGCTATGCTTTGCGTGGCTAAAGGTACTGGCATTGCTTTAGATAATCTAAACTCATATAAGCGCAGTATTTTAGCAACTAAATAAATATAAAAAACACAGGAGCCAGCTGGCTCCTTTTTGTACTTTTAAGTAATTTCTGCTTATGTTAATTGGAATTGATGCCTCAAGGGCAAATTTAAAAAGAAAGACTGGTACCGAATGGTACGCCTTTTATCTAATTAAAAATTTAGCGCGTCTAGATAAAGAGAATAAGTATGTCCTTTATTTAAATGAAAGCCCTGGTGAAGCTTTAAAAAATGCCATAAAAGATAATCCTAATTTTAGTTTTAAGGTCTTACATTGGCCTTTCTATTCTTTTTGGACACTAGGAAGATTAACGCTGGAGATGATAGTAAAGCGCCCCGATGTCTTATTTATTCCGGCCCACACCATGCCCTTGGTTTATCCTAAAAAAACAGTTAACACCATTCATGACATTGCCTTTAAAAGGGAAAGTGATCTTTACCGTTCTTCGCGGGTTAAGACAGAAAAAGTTTCTTCTCGGCGTTTTATAGAATTCGCTGTTAAGCTACTTACCAGAGGCAAATATGCTTCTGATTCGCTCGACTACCTTTATTGGTCAACTGACTTTGCCCTGGAAAAAGCCAAAAAAATTATCACCGTCTCGCATTTCACTAAAGACGAAATTCGCCACTTTTATCCAGAAATAGATCAAGAAAAAATTCGAGTTGTGCATAATGGTTTCAATGATAGGCTCTATAATGACAGAAGAGACCCACTTAAAATGAAGGCAGTTTTAGAAAAGTATGATATTAGCTCCCCTTATTATCTCTACATCGGGCGGATAGAAAAAAAGAAAAATACGCCCGCTTTAATTGAGGCGATGGGCTTGCTACGAGAAAATCATCCTGACATTAAGGAAAAAATGGTTTTAATAGGTGATGCTAGTTTTGGTTATGATGAAGTAAAGTATGTCATAGAAGAGTTTAACTTAAACACTGAAGTAATTATGCCCGGTTGGATAGAAGAGGAGGACCTGCCTTATATCCTAAAAGCCTCCACTGCCTTTATCTTTCCTTCCAAGCATGAAGGTTTTGGCATACCCATACTCCAAGCTCTAGCTTCTGGTGTTCCTGTTGCTGCCTCCGACATTCCCGTTTTCAAAGAAATTGCAGATGACGCGGTTTTATATCTTGACCACCAGGATAAATTAGCAATAAGTGAGGCTATGGCTACTTTAGTACGCGACCAGGAGCTAAGAGAGGAGCTAATTGCCAAAGGAAAAAAACAGGCAGCAAAGTTTTCTTGGGAGCAGTGCGCACGTGATACATTGCGAGAAATCACTAATTTTTAAACAAAATAAGAGCTATTTTTTAACTTGTAAAAATGGATTTATATGCTAATATATAGATGTTATATGAAAATTATTCTAACATCTATTTTTGTTTTACTAAGCCTATTTGCTAGGCCGTCTTTGGCTGCTATTTCTCCCAATGACCCTTATGTGGCTAATCAATGGTACCTATCTAAAATAGAGGCGGACAAGGCTTGGAGCAAGATATCTTCTAGTCCTAATATTATTATTGCTGTAATTGATTCTGGCATTGCTGTAGACCACCCTGATTTAAAAGACAATATTTGGAAAAATAAAAAAGAAATAGCCGGTGATGGAGTGGATAATGATGGCAATGGTTTTATCGATGATGCCTTTGGTTGGGATTTTATAAACAATACTCCTGATCCTAGACCTAGTTTCACTAAAGAATGGACTGAGGCTGGAGTATCTCATGGCACTTTAGTAGCTGGCATTATTGCCGCTTCTGGTAACAATGGCAAAGGGGTAACAGGAGTAAGTTGGCAAGCGCAGATTATGCCCCTTAAAGCTTTAAATGATAAGGGAGAAGGAAAGATTTCCGATGTAATAAGGGCAATAGATTATGCAATTAACAACGGCGCTCATATTATTAATCTCTCTTTTTCTAGTTTAAACTATAGTGCTGGACTGCAAGAAGCAATTTATCGTGCTCACCGGGCGGGATTAATGGTAGTAGCAGCAGCGGGAAATGAGGAGGCTAGTAGTGGGGGTTATAACATAGATGAAACTAAACTTTATCCCGCTTGCTATGACGGACTCGCTCCCGGTGAAAATATGGTAATAGGGGTAGCGGCAACAGATGCTCTAGATCAAAAAGCAATTTTTTCTAGTTATGGCAGCAGATGTGTTGACATCAGTGCTCCGGGTATTAGTTTTTTTAACACTGTTACTTATTCTAATTTCTTAGCTGACCCCAAATACTACGATGGTTATTTTTCTGGCACCTCTTTAGCCGCACCCTTGGTTTCAGGCACCCTTGCTTTAATAGCTGAAGCTAATCCTGAGCTTAGCCGGGAAGAGATAGTTGATATTCTTTTGCGCTCTTCTGATAAGATAGAGAGCCTTAATCCTAAGTATAGAGGAAAGTTGGGGGCGGGGCGTCTTAATGTTAATCGAGCCGTTGAAATGGCCAAGGAGAAATTATATAGTAAGTCTAGTCGTTTGATAATTGCCCCCTTAAATCACATCTTAGTAAGTGATGATGAGGAAAAAGCTAAGTTAGTGGCTAGCAATGGTGATTTTGTTTCTGATTTAGATATATCATACTTAAGCTTAGGAGTAGATTATAAAGCGGGGGACCTAATGGGTGATGGCCGGGATGAATTGGTGTTAGGGGCTGCTAAAGGCAGTGAACCACGAATTAGAATATATGACCATAAGGGAAAATTACTTCATGATTTTCTCGCTTACGATAAGTCTTTTTTGGGAGGAGTAAATATTAGTTTGGCTGATTTAAATGGAGATGGGAAGGCGGAGATTATAGTTGCTCCCGCTAGCTTAGGTGAAGCGAAGATAAAGATATTTGATTACCAAGGAAAATTAAAAAATACCTATGGTATAGGAGCTGACTCATACTTTGGTGGCTTAAATGTAGCTAGCGGTAATATAGATGGCAAGGGATTACCTGAGATAGTACTTGCTTTTAGCGCTGGAGCTGAACCGCAGGTGAGAATCTTAAGTGCCAAGGGTGAGCTTTTAGGAATATTTTTAGCTTATGAAAAAAGCTTTAGGGGCGGGGTAAACATTTCCGTGGCTAATCTTGATGGGCGCATAGATAGAAATAAAGCAGAAATTATAGTTGCTCCTGGACCAGGTAGAGATCCAGAGATAAAAATATTTAATCACCACGCTAAGTTAATTAAGAGTTTTTCTGGCTTTGACAGACGCTGGCAAAATGGTGTTAATCTAGCAACAGGAGATGTAAACAGTGATGGCTTAAAAGACATTATCTTAAGTGCCTATCCTGGAGGGGCACCGCATGTAAGAGTATTTAATGACAAAGGTATTATACTTGAGTCTTTCTATGCCTACCGAGAAGGCTTTCTTAAAGGAGTGAAGGCTGGTATAATAAAAGTAAATAATTAAAACTATGGCCAAGAAAATAATTTTTGATAAAAATAATGTATTAGTTGCGGGGGGAGCGGGTTTTATCGGCTCTCATCTCTGTGAAAAATTACTTAAGACTTCTAAGGTAATTTGTGTTGATGATTTTAGCTCCAGTAATCAATTAAATATTGATCACTTGCTGTCTAATTCCAATTTTACTTTCATAAAACATGACTTAGCTAATCCGCTTAATCTTGATGAAATCCCCGAGCTACAAAAATTTAAAATAGAATTCCAGGGCATACAGGAAATATATAATTTAGCTTGTCCCATGTCACCGCGTAATTTTTTAAATAACCGTATAGCTAATTTAGAGGCAAATTCTTTGGTGGTAAAAAATTTATTAGACATGACCTTAAAGTATAGAGCTAAATTTTTGCAGTTTTCCTCATCAGTTGTCTATGGTCCAAGAAATATTTCTGATCCTAGTTTGAAAGTAAAAGAAAGCCATTTAGGAGAAGTAAATAATCTTTCTGATCGCGCTTCCTATGATGAAGGGAAGCGGTTTGCTGAGACTATGACAGCCACTTACCGTGATGTGTATAATCTAGATGCTAAAATTCTAAGATTATTTCGTGTCTACGGTCCAAGAATGCAATCTAATGATGGCCAAATGATTCCTGATTTTATAAACAATGCCCTCGATGATAAAGATATTGTTATAAATGGCGATGAAAATTTCTCTTCATCTTTTTGCTATATAGAAGATGTGCTAGATGCAGTTGAGAAAATGATGGCCTCAGATCTGCTTGGGCCTTTCAATATTGGTTCTGATGTAGATTTTAAGATAGCAGACTTAGTAGATATTATTTTGCGAGAAACAAAGTCTAGCTCTAAGATAAGATACGCAGAAAGATTAACTTTCTTTACCGAGCTTCTTTTGCCCGACACTCACCAAGCTAGAAATGAACTGGGTTGGATGCCTGTAGTAACTTTAGAAAATGGTCTTAAAAAAACTATCTTTGATATCGAGGCCCATAAGAAGCTCCATCGTTTTGAGATTTAAAAAATACTCAGAGATTAATTATAAGTAAAAACCACCTAAAGCTAGAGGTGGTTTTTCTTTTGCTATTGACAGATATTCATAAATAGTGTATAGTTTGAAGCAGTTCTTAGTATAAATCCAATAAAAAAATATCAGAGATGAGAATGACAACAAGTCTAAAGAGAAAGTTGCAAGTCAGGTTGGCGGAAAGAATGTTTGAATACAGTAATTTTAAAAAAGCTAATGGTGAAAAATTTACTAAAACTGATAAGGTGATATGGAATGAAAGAATTAAGGTTTTAAAAAAACCGTTTGAACTTTCTGAAGCGATTACTCCGGTTTTGCAAAATGATAGAGTGGCCCTAGGTAGCCCTGTCACTCTAACCTATGCCAATGGCAGAACTCAGAGGATTATTGTAGATGGGGTTAACTACACAGAAGATGATGTCTATGTTATTAGCTACGACTCTAAGGTGGGAGCAAGTCTCTTGGATAAGCGGGTTGGTGATATCATAAGAATTGATAACAGGGAAGTAAAAATCGAAAAGATTGAATACCCCTGGTAAGCACAGGCCGTCTCAAAAAAATGAGACGGCTTTTTTAAAACAAAAAACTTTTTATACTTCCCTAAATTGAAGCCAGAACTATAATGTAGTATAATAAAGAGGTAAATTAAAATAAATATTTATATGTTTAAAGAAAATTTTAGTCCCGCAAGTGAGCTGAAAACTAAACAAGAAGAAGAGTTAAACAAGAGAGAGGCTTTTGAAATAAAAACCGACTATCTAATGAGTGTCTCTCAATTAGATAGGCTTAGAAGATGCTCCGACCCAAGTAAATTAAGCCCGGAAAAGAAAGCCATATTAGAAGGTGTAAACAGAAGAATAGAAGAAGTAGTTGGTGAGAAGAGGGGAAGTATTTTTGAAAATATTATAAAAGAAAGAAAGGGAGAGCGAGGAGAATTTGATAAGGAAGACAGCGCTCTTGATGAAATTTTAGAAAATTATAGCTTAGATGCTAAATTAATAGAACTGCCAGATAATTTATTAGCCGAAGTGTTAAGGCCTTTAAACTCTGAAATCAGGCAAGCATTATTTGTGAGACGAGATAAAGTATCTCTTAAGGATGCAATTAGTGTTTCCAAAAGTCGGATAAAAGATTCTATTATTGCTTATCATGTAAGTGATAAAGAGATCGCTGGAGACAAATTAAAGCCAGGGAGGGGAGAGGATGCAGTTTATTTTAGTACTGACATAAAGCGCCTATTTAACAACACCGGTACAAAAAATCTCTATGCCTTTCGCATACTCAAAAAAGATATGGATAGGTATCGCTATGGTGCTCTTGATTGTTTTGGTAAAATAAAAACTAGCGACAAGGATGGGGTTGAAATAGAAGATTCTATATCCTTATACTCCAAGGGTGACCACAGCTATCGTAACAAAGTTTTAGATAGTCTAGGGGCTGGCTTTGCCACTAACTATCACTCAGCCTCTGATAGAGCTAATGCTTTTATGAAAGAAAAAATGGACTAAATTTTAAGTAGACTATACTAGAAAAAGAAAAAAGACTCTGTATTTTACAGAGTCTTTGTGTTTTTTTTATGATATTTTTTTCTTTTATCAAGGACAAACATTAAGTCCTTAAATCCTTTCTTTTTCTCCTTCTCTAAGACTTTTCTATAGATTAGGAAGTTTACACCATTACCTTTCTTGGCAGCAGCATCACTTACAGCGTCAAATATTTTAAAAGGGTTAGATTTAGTTTTTATTATGAACTCATCAACGATTTCCGCTAGAAGTAGGGCATAATAAGCATCATACATTTTATAATCTTTGGGCAGTAAATTTGCTTTTTTTTCCATTTTTAGAAATTCTAGTAAGAGGCGGTATACTGTCTTTGCGCTTTCTTTCACGATTTTATTCTCCTTTCTTTTGTTAAGGTATAGAAACTCGCCTTGATTTCAAAGCTGGACAGCTAGTATATCATTAATTAAGTATATTGTCAAGGATGCTTATTTATATAAATCTTTAAACAGAAAAAAGACTCTATATTTTACAGAGTCTTTATTTTTTTCTAAGCCCTTGGCCTTATTTAAGACTATTAAAGCTTTTAAAACCTTCGCTTTTTTCCTTTTCAAGAACTGCTTGATAAGTAAGGAACTTGTCGCGATTACCTTCTAAAAAGGCAGCGTTTGCTACAGCGGTGTACATTCTAAATGGATCTAGCTTGGTGCTTATAATAAATTCATCTACTATTTGCGCCATAAGCCTGGTGTGACAATTATCACAGAGCTTATGATCCCTAGCTAGTATGATTGCTGATTCTTCGAATTTTAAACATTCGAGTAAGATAGGATATACTACCTTGATACTTTCTTTCATGGCTGACCTCCTTTTTTGTTAATGTAAGATATCTGTGTATAAGTTAAACTTATATATTTACTTTATCACGAATTTGCTTTATTTTCAATCACATTATATTTGCGAAAAGTAAATCTTTAAGTGTAAGCTTGAAGAAGAAAAAAGACTCTGTTTTTTACAGAGTCTTAAGATTTTTGCGACGAAACTTTCTCATTTCTGAGAAGACAAAGACTAAGTCTTTAAATTTCTTTCTTTTTTCTTTTTCTAAAACTGCACGATAGATTTTAAAATTTGTTTCATTTGCTCCTCGGGCGGCAGCATCACTTACCGCATCAAATATTCGCACATCTTCAAGCTCTGTGCCTAGGAGAAACTTTTCGCTGATTTCCACTAAAAGAGTGGCATAGGAAACGCCTTCAATTTTATAATCTTTAGGCGGGGGCTTTGTTATCCTCTGAAACTTTAAAAAATCTAACAAGAGAATGTATACCATTTTTGCATTTTCTGTCATTATGTCTCCTTTCTTTTGTTAAGGTAAAGATATTTTTTTCTCTATAGACATTATGTCATAAATTTAAACTATTGTCAAATAGCTAAATTTAAATTTGGCTAAAATTCTAATAATTTAAAAAGACCCCGGCTATAAACATTAAGTTTATAGACCAGGGTCAGGATGCTCACTTTGAAAAAAGGTAAAAAAAGTAAGCTATTTGTTTTGCACTAGAGATAACTTTTTTTTATTATACTAAATACGCGACTAGGGTGAGCATGGACTGTGTCTAAGCAAGCTACATGCAAGTCACCGTTGGAAGTTCCGTAAATAGTACCCCAAAAATATATTATTTTATTTTTCCAATTTTCTGGGACTAGGTCCGGGTTTTCAATTACAAAGTCTAAAATATTTGCATTCATTACCCACTTTTTGGACAAATGTTTACGCATGTCAGTTCCCATGATGCTCATGTTTTTTTTCTTCCTTGATAAGTCAAGTTTTGTATAGCTAGGATTAAGTTTGAAGACACCAAACTTCCTGTGCTCTACAATAAATAAGCCGTCAGGAATAAAAGGGGTTTGGTTACAGTCTATTAAATACTCTTTAAGTCTAATCTCAGCCTGACCTCTTACAACTTGCAAAACATCGGCTAGTAAATCTTTTTCTGATAAAGTTTTAATCTCGGCATTAGTCCAGCCGTTCCTTCTAAAACTCATCTTAAGTTCATGGGCTTGGCTAACGTCTAGCATTAAGTCACTTTGTTCTTTCATATCTAGATCTCCTATATTTTAGCAACAGTGTTTATTTATAAACTGAGTTGCGATTTCAAACTGTTGGGCTAGTCACTCGTTGATTTTGCCGCAGTAGAAAATATATATGTATTATATCTACTTTCTACTGCAGCTAATCTTTTTTAAGGTGCTACAAAATTTGTAAAGCAATTTTAGCATTTTAAGTATATTCTGTCAAGCATTTTTTAGCCCTTAAGCTTTAGTTAGCTTATTTATTCTCGCAAACAATTCTTCTTCTGAATTTGCTTCAAAGAGCAGTTCAGGGTTGGGACTTGCCTCCGGAATGCCGCCAATGTTTGAGGCAATTACAGGAAGACCTAAAGCCTTAGCCTCTGAGATGATAAGGGGCGAGTTCTCGTAGCAGAGAGAGGGGACTACTAAGGCCTTAGCGCTTTTCATCTCTTTCTCTAAACTTAGCCTATCTAAATTACCCAGGAATTTAATTCTGCTATCATTTTTGGCCATGTCTTTTACTAGATTAAGCTTTGAACCCGAGCCGGCCACAGAAAGGGAAAGATTGGGCTTACTTTGTTTTAGGAAGGCAGAAATTAAAAAGATAATACCTTTGTGACTTTCAATTTGACCCGCAAAAAGAAGCTTTGTGGTATTGGATGCGGTATTTTCTTTGCTTGTGTTTTGAGAAGTTTTATTTTTTGAGAATATATCATCTAGTTTTTGTATCTCAGTTTCTGAGTTTTTGAAAAAATTGTATTTTTGGTGCTCTTCTAAGAGCCATTTAGAAGGGGAAATTACTTTATGAGGGCTAGAAATTATCTTTCTTAAAATAAATCTATATATTTTTGCCCCTAATGATTTTAGTTGATTTTCTTTGCCATGTATCATAAGTCCGGAAGGATGAAGGAGTTGAATGTCGTGTATAAAGTGATGATGAGTGATGCCAGAAAGAGAAACACCTCTAGCACTTAAAAAACCTAACCCTATTAGATTATGAGAAATAACTAAATCAGCTTGTTCTTTTTTTAAAATATTTAAAACTCTAAACATGCTTTTAAAAGAAAAGATATTTTGCAGGTGCCAAAAGAAGCGATAGAGGGTGGGCTTTAAGTTAAGATTATAAAAATTAGAATTTAAGTAGTATATTTTTTCTGGCTGACTTTCTTTTATAATAGGCTGTTTTGGTTTTCCCGAAATTATAAAAACATCATGGCCCTCATTTCTTAAATTACGGGCCATTTGCACACAAACTTTTTCGGCTCCCCCTCTTTGATATGGAGGATAGAGACTATTTATTAAGCAAATCTTCATATAGTTCTTCTAATCTAGCATCATTGTATTTTCGCAAAGCTAAGGCGCGGGCATTTTTAGCCATTTCTTGGCGAGAACCCTCATTTTCTAAAAGCCACTTTATTTTTAGTTTAAGATCTAAGCTATCTCCGGGCTCAACCAGCAGTCCTTCCACGCCGTCTTTAAAAACGGACCTTACCCCCGGCAAGTTAGAGGCAATAACAGGCACGCCACAGGCCAAGGCTTCAATTAAAACTATGCCAAAGGCTTCATTGCTGTTTATAGAAGGCAAAACTAAGACATCGGCTTCTTGGAGTTTACGTAAAAAATCTTTTTCCTCTAGTTTGCCTAAAAAACTTATGTTTTTATCGATTTGTAAGTCGTTGGCTAGTTTTTCATACTCAGGCTTTAAATTACCCTCACCTATAATATTTAAGCGCCAAGAAGAATCATCGACATTAGCTAAAGCACTGAGTAAAACAGGAATGCCTTTAAAGTAATGAGCCGAGTCCAGTCCACCTATAAAAATTAAATCAAGGCGATTTCTTTTAATGTATAGCTCGTTTACTCTTTTAATTAAATCTTTGGCTTTGGCTATAAGGGGGCTAGAGCTTGCTTGGTTTATTTCTTTAGGGCAAAATTTATTGATATCCAAAGTGAAAGGTATTTCTTGAAATTTTTGGGGGTATTTAGTGTAGAATTTTTTAATATTACTATGCTTTATATAATCTAAGCTAGCGCTGACTATAGTGTCAGCTTGTTTAAGTAGACTGCTACGTGTCAGGCGACTAGGTAGACTTAGTATTTTATTTAAGCGCGACTCATTTTTTACATCCATGTGATAATGGACTATGAGTTTAGTTTTTTTATTAAATATTTTAAAAAGCCAAACTACTTCAGCGGCTCCAAAAAAAGGGTAGTGTAAATAAATATAATCAAAATGCCGTAATTTCCATAGTAATTGGGGTAAAAAAGCAGCATGACCTCGTCTAATTAAAGCCTTATTATTTTTCGGGTGAAAGTTTTCTACACTGTGCTCTTTTGAGAGTAAATCGTAAATTTGTTTAGCGCTATTGGCTATACCGCCAGCATAGGGAGGGTAGGCACAGACTATTTGAGCTATTTTCATTTATTCTTGTTTATTATTATCTTCCTTATTTAAAGCCAGGTGCCTCGTAATCTTTGTGATATTAGCTTCAGTTTTAGCAATAGACAGGCGAAGTTTAAAAACTAGATAGAAAAGAATAATAACACTTAAGTAGATTAAAAAGTTAATACCAGAACCTGAGAAGCCAAGTGCAATTACTAAATTATCAATTTGTCTAATAAATATAATTGCCAAAGCTCCTAGTAGCCAAAAAGACAGCCAAACTATAAACTCATTTTTGCTTAGTTTGTTTTTCCTCTTTTGATTTATAAGGCGCCAGATAAAAATAGCGATGATGCTAAGAGCAATAACTTGTTGGAACATAAATAATTTTAATTTATTATTTTTTTAATTAACATATCTTTCATTATACGAATACCACCAGATAATTTTTGGCCAAACTCATGATAGATAACAGTGATGGGAACTTCTTCTATAATTATATTAGCTTGGTGTAGCTGGTGCATTATCTCTGAACAATGGGCCATGCCATCATTTTTTATATTAATACTTTTAGCCGCTTTTTTACTTAAGACCCTAAAGCCACTTTGGGGATCACTTAGGCGAATATCAAAAAATGTTCTATTAACAAAGCGAGCCAAGGGCATAATAAGGTATTCTTTTAGCTTAGGTAGATTGGACTTCTTAGCCAAAAAGCGTGAACCAAGCACTGCTTCAGCTTTATTTTCTAAAATAGGGCGAAGTAGTTCGGGTATCTCTTCAGCTTGAAATTGATTATCAGCATCAAAGTGAACTATTATATCTGCGCCATTTGCCAGGGCATATTCATTTCCCGTTTGCAAAGCGGCTCCTTGACCGCGATTAACTAGATGGCGAAGGGCAACTACTCCTTCGCTCTTGGCAATAGCTAGTGTCTCGTCTTTAGAGCAATCGTCTACCACGACTACACAATTAACGTAGGGGCGCACAGCTAAAATAACCTCCTTGATGTGGGCGGCTTCGTTATAGGCTGGTATGACACAGAAAATTTTCATGGCTTTATATTATTCCGTCTTTCTTTTTTTGTAAAGCATCAAGTGCTAAGGGTCGATAAGCTTCTTCTTTCGCTATTTTAAGAGCTTCTTCCCAGTAGGCTTTAGCGTCTAACTTAGACTGATTATTCTTTAAAAATTTAATAAACTTCTTGTCAGCCTCTAAAACTTCAAAAAGGCCAATTTGTTTTCGCGCTGCATGAGGTTTGGATAGATTGGCTAGGGACTGAGCACTAATTAAGATTAAGTTATCTAAAACAAGATTGAAGGGAAGACCTAGTTTTAAGAGTTTATAAAGAGCCTCAAGAGAGTTTAGGGCATTTATAGTCACTATCACCAGGCGGCCAGTTGCGGCCACAGTGATGGCTTCAATTAATTTATCGGGGCTATCATTATCTAAGGCAATAATATCAGAATCGTGTTGCAGTATTTTTGCCCAAGCATCAGGAGTGTCGGGAAGGGAAATGAGGCCACTTAAAATAAATTCAGGATAGAGACCCATAAAATAAGCCGAGCGCTTATCCTTATCAAGTTCACTTAAAAGAGAGAAAAGAGTGGAGCTTCGCCCCTGGCGATCAGGGGAGGCAATCACTATCAAGCCACTTTTTCTAGTGAGAGCTTTTTTAAATATCTTTTTCTCCCTTGCTTGTAAGCCTAGCTTGCTTAAGCTGTATAAAGGAAGGTCATCGTTTACCATACTAATTACAATTTTTTCACCATGAGGGCCGGGGAGAATATTTAGTCTAAAATTAAGCTTATACTCAGGGGAGCTTATTTTACAATATTTACCTCTACTTAATTCATCAGGTGCAACCTTAAGAATTTTTCTTAGGTTATTTACAAAATCAAATTCTAGCTTTTTAGGTAGCTTGAAAAAAATAGATTCTTCACTCGGAATATCTACCCGACAATTATTGCTTTCCTTGTCAGAGGAGATGGTAATACGCTCTGCCTTTTCTTGGCTAGCAATTTTAAAAATATTGTCTAAAATTTTCTTTGACATATTATAATATTAGCATATTTCATATAATTAGAAAAATATGTTAAGCTATTCTTACAATAATATATATACTTTCATCTATGGCTTACTCTAGTTTTTATGCCCGTTTTTATGACCATTTGCAGAAAATAGGCCGATCTTTTAAGGCTGCTTTTAAGTTTGTTTTGGCCAAGTATTATTTAGCCGCAATTTTCCTACTCCAAGCTTTAGCTTGGTTTCAGGCTATAAATATTTTTCGTAAATTTACGGGTAATTTTTTAATTTTACATTATAATATTGATTTTGGTATTGACCTGGTAGGAGATAGTTATAAAATATTTTATATACCTTTGGCTGGCTTTCTGCTTACACTTTTAAATCTGACAGTTTCCACTGTTTTTGTTCGCCGTGAAGGTTTTAAAATTTTATTGCACTTATTTTTTTCTGCCTCGGTATTACTTAATGCTTTTTTAAATATTTCTTTATTTTATATATATTTAATAAA
>CAZUDJ010000005.1:0-13561 GCA_964618575.1 uncultured Gammaproteobacteria bacterium
TCGGTATTACTTAATGCTTTTTTAAATATTGCTTTATTTTCTATATATTTAATAAATTTTTAGTTAACTAGAATATGGAATTTCAGATTGCTCGAATTTTATTTTTCGCCACTCTCTCATTTATTTTTGCTATTTTATCAGCCCCACTTTTGACCCATTTTTTGTATAAATATAAGCTGGGAAAGAAAATAAGAAATAGTGGCAATACCCCAATTTTTAGTGCTTTACACGCTCACAAGGCGGGCACACCTACTATGGGAGGAGTTTTAATATGGGGAACGGTTTTAATACTTATATTATTTTTCTATTTTTTACATAGAATTTTTCCGCTAGATATTTTTGCCCAATTTAACTTTCTTTCCAGGGCAGAGACTCTTTTGCCTTTAGGCGCCTTAGTGGCCTCAGCTTTAATTGGTTTATTTGATGACTGGCTTGATGTTCGCGAAAAAGGAGTATTTGGTGGTGGTGGTTTGAAGTTAAGGCATAGACTTTTGGTATTTCTGGCAATTGCTACTATTGGCGCTTTATGGTTTTACTTTAAGCTCGATTGGACTGTTTTACACATTCCTTTCTTAGGAAACTTTGAAATTGGTTTTTGGTACGTCCCTATATTTATATTTATCATTGTTGCTACCGCCTTCTCAGTTAATGAAACTGACGGCCTAGATGGCTTAGCTGGAGGCACCTTACTAATTTCCTTTGCTGCCTATGGCGTTATAGCATTTGCCATGGGAAGATATGACCTAGCTACCTTTTGCGCAGTTATAATAGGGGCACTTTTAGCTTTTCTGTGGTTTAACATTCCCCCTGCCCGTTTTTATATGGGAGACACGGGATCTATGGGTCTAGGGGTAACTCTGGGAATTATTGCGATGTTAACTAACAACGCCTTTCTTTTGATTTTTATCGGTATAATATTTTTAGTGGAATCTCTTTCTGTTATTTTACAAATACTTTCTAAGCGTATTCGTCACAAGAAGATATTTCTTTCTAGTCCTATTCATCACCACTTCCAGGCTCTTGGTTGGCCCGAGGCAAAAGTAGTGATGCGTTTTTGGGTAATAGCCGGTATAGGAGCGACTATAGGACTTCTTATTTTTTTAGTTGATAAGTAGGTATGAGGCCCACTTCATTTATAAAAAAGAAAAAAAAGACTAAGGCTAAGCTCCATGCTCCTGACAAGAGTTTAATCGGGGCTTTATTTATTCTTCTTATTTTAGGCTTAGTTTTGCTCTTTAGCGCTTCCTCAGTTGTTTCCTATGATAAGTTTGGGCATACCTATTTTTATTTTAAAAGTCAGTTATTTGCCGTTGGAGTTGCTATGATTGCTTTTTTTATAGTTTCAAGAATTGACTACCGGATTTGGAAAAAATATGCCACTTTTTTTCTACTGGGCTCTATCGCCCTACTAATACTAGTATTTATACCGGGAATAAAAGCTGATTATGGCACCTCTCAGTCTTGGATAAATATTTTTGGCTTCTCTTTGCAGCCATCGGAGTTTGTAAAACTATCTTTTTTAATATACTTAGCTGCTTGGCTAGATGCTAAAAAAGGAGAACTTGATAGTTGGCGGGGAGGTATTATTCCTTTCTTAATTGTTTTAGGAATTATCTCTGGACTGATGTTAGCTCAACCTGATCTAGGAACTCTAGTTATTATAATTTTTTCAGCAGCGATGGCTTTTTTTGTCGGTGGCGGAAAATTAAAGCATATTATTACCGTTTTAGCAGTTATGGTCATAGCAGTGGTTATGCTCTATAATATGGGCAATTTCAAGGATTACCAAAGTGAGCGCTTAGCTTGTTATAAGGACCCTTCAGTAAGTACTCTTCATCATTGCTATCAACTAAATCAATCTTTAATTGCAGTTGGCTCCGGTGGACTCCTGGGAAGAGGTCTGGGACAAAGTAGGCAAAAGTTTATGTACCTGCCTGAGGTTTGGGGAGATTCAATTTTTCCTATAGCCGCTGAAGAAATAGGCTTTATCTTTAGCTCCTTACTCATCCTTCTCTATCTTTTTATTTTCCACCGTGGTCTTATTATCGCCCGTGATGCGCCTGATATTTTTGGTAGTACCTTGGCGGTGGGAGTAATTTCTTGGTTAGCGGTACAGACTTTTTTAAATATAGGCGGTATGATTAATCTAATCCCTATTACCGGTGTACCTTTACCTTTTGTCTCCTCTGGTGGTTCCGCCGTTTTATCCGCTCTTGTCGGCATGGCCATACTGGTAAATATTTCTAAACAAACAGAGTCAAAATAATATAATGTCAAAAAACAAGCAAAGCAAAAAAATAATACTTAGTGGCGGTGGTACCGGTGGTTCAGTAACCCCATTATTGGCGGTGGCGAGTATTTTGCGAGAAAAAGACTTGTCTTTGGATTTAATCTTTGTTGGTACCAAGGGCGGACCGGAGAAGAAAATGATAAACTCATACACTATCTCGGGAACAGCTTTTCGTTTTATTGCTATTCCTTCGGGCAAGTGGCGACGCTATTTTTCCTGCCAAAACTTTTTTGATGTTTTTAAGATCATCTATGCTTTCTTTGTTTCTCTGCGCTTACTAGCTAAAGAAAAACCAGATTTAATATTAAGTGCTGGTGGCTTTGTTTCCGTTCCTCTAGTTTTTGCAGCCGCTTGTTTCCGAGTGCCTGTAATTGTTCATCAACAAGATGCAAGAGCGGGTCTAGCTAACAAGCTAATGGCCCCTTGTGCTAGTATCGTTACCACCACTTTCGCTAAATCACTTAATGACTATGGCCCTAAAGCTCTTTTTATAGGCAATCCTTTTCCTAAAAAACCGGATGCAAGCTATCTTCTTGAGATAAGAGAAAAATATAATTTAAGAGATGATAAGCCTATTTTAGTTATAAGTGGTGGTGGAACTGGTTCTTTGGCTATAAATAATTTAGTCTACTTATCACTTTCCAAGCTGGAGCCTAGTTTTCAAATTATCCATATCTCAGGTAAGGGTAAAAGCGCTAGCCCTAAACTTTTAAATGAGCTAAGGCAGTATAAGGATTATAAAACTTTTGACTTGGTGGCTAGTTCAGAGCTCTTTGCTCTATTTGATTTAGCTGATTTAGTGGTTTCTCGTTGTGGTCTGGCTACTTTAACTGAGCTATCATCTTTGGCAAAGCCTAGCCTTCTTATCCCCATGCCCAATTCTCACCAAGAAGATAATGCTCTTGTCTTTTTAGAAGCAGGGGCGGCCATAGTTTTAGAGCAGGAAAGTTTAGGAGTAGATGAATTTGTCAGAGTAATAAATGAGACATATAAAGATAGTAATTTAAGGAAAAGCTTGAGTGAAAACATCTCTCTTCTTATTAAAGCCGGAGCCGGAGAGAAGATGGCTGAGTTAGCAATAGATTTAATGGTTAAAAATAAGCGCTAAAAATATATGAAGACTAAAAATATCTACATGATAGGGATAAAGGGGGTGGGCATGACGATGCTAGCTCAATTTTTAAGCAAAGAGGGGCACCGAGTCTCTGGCTCTGATATAGCTGATGTTTTTTTAACGGACAAGGTTTTAGCTGACAACAAGATAAGGGTGTCATCTCCTTTTAGTCTTTCTAATTTAGAAAAAGATATAGACTTAGTAATTTACTCCACTGCCTTTAATGAGGAAAATAATATAGAGTTAAAAGAATTATTGCGTCAAAAAAAGGCTGGCGCGAGTTTTGAAATCATGCCTTATGCCAAAGGCTTGGCTACAGTTTTCAATACTTACCAAGGAATTGCAGTTTGTGGTAGTCATGGAAAAACTACCGTTTCCGCTTGGCTAGGCTATATACTTTGGCAAGCCAATAAGGCCCCTAATGTTTTAGTCGGCTCTTCGGTTCCTCAGTTTAAAGGCTCTAGCCTTAAGGGCAGGTCTAAGTTATTTGTAGCTGAGGTAGATGAGTATCAAAATAAATTACAATATTTTTTTCCTCATGGTGTAATTTTAAATAATATTAATTTTGACCATCCTGATTTTTTCAAAAGCGAAGCTGATTATCTTAAGGTGTTTGTTGATTTTGTAAAAAAAATTAAAAGTGACGGTTTTTTAGTTTTAAACTTAGATGACGCTAGTAGTGGAAAAATTATTAAAGCTTTAAAGGGTAAGCTTATTAGCTATAGTGTAGAAAATGAAGAAGTGATATCGGCTCCCACTAGCAATTATTATGCCTATAATATAAGAACTAAAGGGGCGAGCCAATACTTTGAAGTAAATAACTTTGGTGACTTTAAAATCCGCCTTTCTGGTCGGCATAGCATTTCCAATGCCTTAGCGGTAATTGCCTCAGCCCGGGAACTGAAAGTGCCAATGGCAAAAATTAAAAAATATTTAAGCGAGTTTAAAGGAACTACTAGACGGGAGCAAGTTTTAGGAAAATATAAAGGCGCCCTTATTATCGATGACTATGCCCATCATCCTGCAGAAGTTAAAACAACCATATCCGGTATTAAGGAGCGTTACCCTAAAAAGAAAATACGTCTTGTTTTCCATCCTCACACCTTCACTAGAACTAAAGCTCTCTTTTCCGATTTTGTTAAAAGTTTTACTCTAGCAGATGAACTTATAATTTTAGACATCTATGGTTCAGCCAGGGAGGAGCAGGGCGGTGTCTCTAGTTTAGAGCTAAAAGAAGCTATTGCTAAATATAATAAGGAAAATGGTATAAAGCAAAAATTAAAACAGCTTAAAACTATTAAATCAGTGGCTAATTACTTAGCTAAAGATTTAGATGAGGATGACTTGCTTTTGCTTATGGGAGCCGGAGATGTGTTTCGAGTAGCTAATATTCTTTTGCAAAAATAAAAGCAGAGACAACTATATCTTTTATAATATAAACTAAGTATGCTTTACATATGTTAAAAATTGAAAAAAACTATAATTTAAAAAAACTAAATACACTTCGCCTAGAGAGTGTTGCTAAATACTTTGCTTGCCTAAAAACTAAAGATGATTTGCTTGAGGCGATTTCATATGCCAAGGAAAATAAGCTAAAGATAGTTATATTGGGTGGTGGTTCCAATGTTCTCCTTTTGGCAAAAATAGACGCCCTGGTTTTAAAAAATGAAATTAAGGGAATGAAGATAGAAAAAGAAACTAAGACAAAAGCTACTATCTCGGCCTATAGTGGCGAGACGTGGTCTAGTTTTGTTTCCTTTGCGGTGGAAAATAATTTATATGGCATAGAGAATCTTTTCTTAATCTATGGCACTGTGGGAGCAGCACCAGTGCAAAATATTGGTGCCTATGGCGTAGAGCTTAAAGATGTTTTCTTAAGTCTTAAGGCAATTAATTTAAAAACTGGCAAGGAGAGAGAGTTTAGTAAAGAGGAGTGCCGCTTTGGCTATCGAGACAGTATCTTTAAGAAGTCTTTGAAGGGAAAGTATTTTATTTATCAAGTGTTTGTAGGATTAAGTAAAAAGAAATCATTTAAACTCGACTACGGTAGCATTAAGGCAGATCTTGAGGCAAGGGGAATCAAAAGTCCAGAACTAAAAGATGTAGTTTCTACCATCGCTGAAATTAGAAATAGCAAACTACCTAATCCTTATGTAATTCCTAATGCTGGCTCTTTCTTTAAAAATCCCGAAATAAGCGCGACTAAGTTTAAAGCTCTACAAAAAAAATATCCGGAGATGCCTTTTTATCCTCTAGTTTCTAAATACAAGGTTCCAGCCGGCTGGTTAATTGAAAATGTCGGTTTAAAGGGAAAAGAATTTGGTCCAGTTTCCATGTACGAGCGCCAGGCCCTTATTTTAGTTAACAAGGGTGGCAACGCTAAACAAGTTTTATCTTTAGTGGCTAAAGTTAGAAGCAAGGTAAAGAAAAAATTTGGACTTGATTTAGAGCTCGAAGTTAATGTAATATAGAGTATTGAAATAGCTAAGAGTTTAAAAAGTAGCTAAGTAATTTTATATGACAGCAAATAATTTACGTGAAAAATATTTAGAATTTTTTAAAGAGCGGGGTCACAAGGTGATATCCAGCGCTTCTTTGCTACCAGAAAATGATCCCACTGTTTTATTTAACACAGCCGGCATGCAACCCCTGGTGCCTTATTTACTAGGCGAACATCATCCCGAAGGAAAGCGCTTGGCAAGCATTCAAAAATGTATTAGGACAGTAGATATAGATGAGGTGGGTGATAAGACTCATCATACTTTTTTTGAAATGATGGGTAATTGGTCTTTGGGAGATTATTTTAAGAAAGAGTCTATCCATTATAGCTTTGAATTTTTGACCTCTGAGAAATATTTAAATCTAGATGTAAATAGATTGGCCGTTTCAGTTTTTGCGGGAGATGAGAACTCTCCTTTCGATGAGGAAGCTTATTTAATTTGGCAAGAAATATTTAAAGAACATAACTTACCCCAAGAGAGAATCGCTAAACTTCCTAAAGAAAATAACTGGTGGGGCCCAGCTGGAGCCACTGGTCCTTGCGGCCCTGATACAGAGATTTTCTATTGGACAGATAATAGTAAACAACCACCAGCAAGCTTCAATGATGACAATGAGTCTTGGGTAGAAATCTGGAATAATGTTTTCATGCAATATAATAAGGATAAAGATGGTAATTATCAGGTTTTAGAGCAAAAAAATGTTGACACTGGCATGGGGCTAGAGAGAACTCTAGCTACCTTAAATGGTTTAGATGATAATTATCAAGGGGATCTGTTTAAGCATCTGATTTCTAAAATAGAAGACTTAAGTGCTAAGAAGTACTTAAGTGATGAGAAGACCACTAGGTCTATGCGTATAATAGCTGACCACATCAAGGCAGCCACCTTTATTATCGGTGATGATAAAGGAGTGACTCCTAGTAATACGGACCAAGGTTATGTGCTCAGACGTCTTATCAGGCGCTCTATCCGTCACGGGCTTAGTTTAGGAATTAATAAAAACAATTGGCTACAAGATGTGGCAAGTTTAGTAATTGCTGATTATTCAGATTATTACTCAGAACTCAAGAGAAACTCTGACTTTATTATCACCACTCTTAATTTAGAAGAAGAGAATTTTGCTAAAACACTGGAAAGGGGAATATTAGAGTTTAATAAGATAGCTAGCGGAGATATTTCCGGCAAAGAAGCCTTTAAGCTTTATCAAAGCTATGGCTTTCCCCTAGAGATTACTCAAGAGCTGGCTACAGAGGCAGGTATTTTAGTTGATGTCGCTGGTTTTGAGACTGAACTAAAGCGTCATCAAGAACTATCAAAAACTGCCTCTGCTGGTAAATTTAAAGGAGGCTTAGCTGATAATAGTGAAGAAACTACTAAACTACATACTGCCGCTCACCTACTTTTAGCCTCGCTAAGAAAAGTACTAGGTGATCATGTGGAGCAAAAGGGAAGTAATATAACAGCGGAGAGACTACGTTTTGATTTTTCCCACGGCGAGAAGATGAGTCCCGAGCAAATTGCTGAGGTGGAGAGTTTAGTAAATGGCGCTATTTCTGCTAACTTGCCTATAACTTGCACCGAACTGCCACTAGCTGAGGCAAAAAGCCGAGGGGCTTTAGGTGTTTTTGATTCCAAGTATGATGAAAAGGTTAAGGTTTATACAGCTGCACCTATAAGGGGTGAGGAGCCAGATCTAAGCCAGGCTTTCTCACAAGAGATTTGTGGTGGGCCCCATGTTGAAAATACCGGCGTTTTAGGTAAATTTAAGATTAGCAAAGAAAGTTCATCTAGTGCTGGAGTAAGGAGAATAAAGGCAATTTTAGAGTAAATTTAAGACTCTTAAGTCTAGCGTCTAGTATATATTCATTTTTTTGCTATTTAATGAGTCCTTAAAATGCAAGCCACTATTGACAAGTTTCAAACTTCCACTTATAATGAATTTATTAAGAATATTAGAGTAAAAAAGAAAATAAATATTTTTTAAATTTTGATAAGACATGCTTGTCTTTATCAAACTTTTTTTTGTTAAGATTTAAATAAACATGGGAAAAAACAGCAATAGTTCCGATAATCTAAACGCCAAAGATTTCATTGAAATGCAAGGCGAGGTTTTAGAGCTTATGCCCGCTGCCAGTTTTAGAGTGGCTCTTGAAAATGGTCACGAAATTATGGCGCACTTATCAGGCAAAATGAGGATGAATAGAATTCGTCTTTTGCCGGGTGATAAGGTTAAACTACAAATCAGTCCCTATGATTTAACGAAGGGTCGTATAACCTACCGCCTCTAAATTTATAAGAATTGCAATAGTATATAACAGTTTAAAAAAGACAAGTTTTAAGATAGCTTTATGAAAGTAAGAGCAAGTGCAAAGAAAATCTGTAAAGACTGCAAAGTTGTGCGACGCAAAGGTCGGGTCCACGTTATTTGCAAAAACCCTAAACATAAACAAAGACAGGGTTAATTTTATATTTTATGGCAGTAAGAATTTCAGGAATTAATATTCCAAATGATAAAAGAGTAGAAGTCGCTTTAACCTATATCTATGGTGTGGGACGATCTCGTTCTAATAAAATTTTAGCTGAGGCTAAAATCGATGTAGACACCAGAGTTAAGGACCTCGCTGAAGATGATGTTAATCGTTTAAGAGAAATGATAGAAAAACATTTCACTTTAGAAGGTGACTTGCGACGTGAGACTCAAAGTAATATCAAGCGTCTTAAAGAAATCGGCTCACTTAGAGGCCTAAGACATACCCGTAATTTGCCAGTAAGAGGACAGAGAACTAAAACTAATAGTCGTACTGTTCGTGGTAATAAGAGAGGTATGGCCACTAGTGGTAAAAGTAAGGCTGGTCTACAAAAGACCTAAATTTAATATATATTTTTTATTGTAAATATGTCTGACAAAGAAAAAAGTAAAAAAGATGAAAATAAAGAGGCTAAAGTAGCTTCTCCAAAAGAAAAGGAAGATATGGTGGAGAAGGAAGCACAAGACTCTCTTGAAGAGAAGGATGATTCTCTATCTTTTTCATTAGATACTTCGGCTGATGATGATCTGCCAGAAGATATTAAGCAGAAATTAGAAAAGAATAAGGCTGCTCGTGCGAAAAAGAAGTTGGTTAAGAAAAAGAAGCAAAAAACAGCCAGAGTTGTTAAAGTAGGAAAGGCTTATATCCAAGCTACTTATAATAACACCATGGTTACCTTAACTGACTCCAAAGGAGATGTAATCTCTTGGGCTTCAGCTGGATTAGCTGGCTTTAAAGGTGCGAAGAAGGCCACCCCTTATGCTGCTCAAATTATTACCAAAATTGCTGCTACTAAAGCTAAGGAAGAGTATGGACTATCTGAGGTAAGCGTATTTGTTTCTGGAGTAGGAACAGGTCGTGAGTCAGCTATTCGCGCTTTAAATGCTAATGGTTTGGAGGTAACTTCAATTAAAGACACCACTCCAGTGCCTCACAATGGTTGTCGTCCTAAGAAACCACGTCGAGTTTAAATTAAATTAAAGTATTTTATATGGGAAGAAACTTAGATAGTCAATGTAAACAATGTCGTCGCGCTGGAGAAAAACTTTTTCTAAAAGGTGACAGATGTTTTAGTCCTAAATGTGCTATTGTAAAAAGAAATTACACTCCTGGTACCGATGGTAGTAAACCAAGGAAACGTTTAAGTGACTACGGCACACAATTGGCTGAGAAACAAAAAGCAAAAAGATATTACGGAGTATCGGAAAAACAATTCCGTTCTATTTTCGTAAAAGCTTCAAAGAAACAAGGTGATGCTGGTAAGAACTTCTTACGTGATCTTGAGTGCCGTTTAGATAATGTAATTTTCCGTTTAGGTTTTGCAATTTCTAGGTCTCAGGCCAGACAATTAGTTAACCACGGACACTTTACAGTAGATGATGTAAAAACTGACATTCCATCTTTTTCCGTTTCAGAAGGTCAAGTTATTAAAATTAGAAAAAGTAGCCAATCTAGCCCATATTTTAAAAACATAGCGGAAAAGCTGGCAAGCACTGAGAGACCAAGTTGGTTACACTTTGACATTAAAGAGTCTATTGCTAAGGTTTTACATGAACCTAAAGATGAAGACTTGCCACAAGGTGTTAATGTATCAATGATAATTGAGTATTATTCAAAATAAAACATAGTATGCAACAAATTGCTAAGCCAAAAAAAATCAAATTCGAAACACTGGGTAGTCCTAACGAAGGACTTGTCACAATCGAACCATTGTTTCCTGGCTACGGCATGACTCTAGGGAATTCTCTGCGCCGTGTTCTACTTTCCACTTTACCAGGAGCAGCGGTAACTAGCATTAAGATTAAGGGTGCTAGCCATGAGTTTATGTCTTTGCCTCACATCAAAGAAGATGTTTTAGAAATTTTGCTTAACTTCAAGCAACTTAGAATGAAAATCTTTGGTGAAGAAAGTATTCGCCTATCTCTTTCTGTAAGTGGAAAGAAGGCTGTTACAGCCGCTGACATCAGCCCAGACAGTGCTTTAGAGATTAAGAATCCTGATTTAGTTTTAGCTAATATAACAGATGAGAAAGGAAGCTTAGATATTGAAATAAACGTTAGACCAGGACGTGGTTATAAGATGGCTGAAGGTTCTAGTCGAGAAAATAAAGAGCTTGGATTTATGGAAATTGATTCCATTTTTTCACCGGTCACCTTAGTTAGTATTAGTGTTGCTAATGCTCGTGTTGGTAAGATGACTAACTGGGATAAATTAAGTTTAAAAATTAAAACAGACGGCACTCTTAGTCCTGAGGAAGCCTTCAATGAAGCAATTAAAATTTTAGTTGATCAGTTTAGTGCTCTTATGCCTGGAGTTTTAGAAGCGGAAAAAAAAGAAGAAAAGGAAAGCAAAGAAGGGCTAGTTCAAGAAGATAGCGAAGAAGAGGTAGAAGTAGAAGAAGAGCCAAAAGAAGAGAAGACTAAGACAAAAGAGAAGAAAGAGAAAGTAAGTAAAGCTGACAAAAAGGAAGTAAAGGCTAAACCCAAAGCAAAAAAAGCAAAGAAATAAAAGATATAGCAATAATAAAACAGCTCATTTCCGATAGGGAAAAAGCTAACTGTAAGAAATATGCGTCATCGAAACAAAAATAAAACTTTAGGCCGAAAAAAGGCTCCGCGTGAACTAATGTTAAGGAACTTAGCATCTAGTATTATTTTATATGAAAAGGTAGTTACCACTGAAGCTAAAGCTAAGGCGGTTAGACCACTTTTAGATAGAATGATCACATCTTCAAAGGCTGGAGATCTAGCAGCTAGACGTGGACTAATTAAGGTTTTATTACAAAAAACATCAGTTGCTAAAACTATGGATGTTTTAGCTGTTCGTTATAAGGAAAGACCGGGTGGTTACACTCGTATCATTAAATTAGGAGCCAGAAAGGGCGATGGAGCTGAGATGGTTCAAATTGAATTAGTATAATTATATGATAAAGATTGAAAGAAAAGTACACCATTTAGATGCAAGCGGGCAAGCAGTTGGAAGACTTGCTTCTCAAATTGCAATACTTCTTCGTGGTAAAAATAAACCTGAGTATCAACCCCATATAGATGGTGGTGATATTGTTGAGGTGAAAAATATTAAAGAAGTGAAGTTTAGTGGTAAAAAATTAGAACAAAAGGAATATCATCACGTAACCGGTTATATCGGTAATTTAAAAACAAAAAAAATGAGTGATATATTTGAGTCTAATCCCGCTGAAGTTTTACAGCGAGCCGTGCGTGAGATGTTGCCTCCAAGCAGGCTACGCCCCGCTATGCTTAAAAGATTAATTATTAAATAATATGGCAGAAAAAATAAAGAAAGAAAAAAAGGAAACAGAAACACCAGAAGTGGAAGAAAAGGATTTAGCCAAAAACGAAGCGGTTGAATTTTCGGGTAAATTTACTAGCGCAGTTGGTCGTCGTAAGAGGGCTGTTGCTCAAGTAAGACTCTATGCTGGTGGCAAGGGGGCTGTTATGGTAAATGGTCTTAAAGCTAGCGAATACTTTCCTGGTGAGGGTTATGGTATTATTACCCAACCTTTAAAGGCAAGTGGACACGGACGTGAATTTAATTTTTCTGTTTTAGTAAAAGGAGGCGGTAAGGCTGGTCAAATTGAAGCGACTCGATTAGGCATTGCTCGTACTATTTTAGAAGTTGACCCTGAGGCTAGAGAAGCTCTAAAGGCTAACAATTTCCTTACTCGTGATCCTCGTCAAGTGGAAAGAAAGAAGCCGGGCTTAAAGAAAGCCAGAAAGGCCCCACAATGGTCAAAGAGATAAGAATATATATCTTTTTAAAATATCAAAAAAATCCTCTAAATTTAGGGGATTTTTTTTATTTTAAATTAAAAGAGTTAAATTGGCCTCCAAAATAGTACAAAAATGGAGTTAAGATTTAATATAACTCCAAAAACACCATAAAATGGAGCTATGATTTGACATAACTCCAAAAATAGCATAAAATGGAGTTATAAAATATTATAAAGTCAAAATATGAAAAATTTTACTGCCGGTAGATATAAAAAACAATTTCAAAATAAAGAAGGTGAGTATCGCAGTTTCTCACCATCATTTATTAATAGGGACATAGATTGGCATGATAGAAAAATTGACGTTTTACTGGAGAAGGCAACTAGGTTACTTGGCGAACTTAATGCCTACTCTCACTTAGTGCCTGATGTTAATTTTTTTATTGAAATGAATGTGCTTAAAGAAGCTACTAAATCTAGCATGATAGAAGGGACCAGAACAGGTATTGATGAGATAGTTTTGCCAAAAGAGGAAATTGATCCGGAAAAAAGAGATGATTGGGAGGAAGTGCACAAGTATATAGAGGCATTAAATTTTGCTATTTTAGAACTAAAAACATTACCCCTTAGTATGAGATTGATTCGTGAAACACATAAAAAGTTGTTATCTGGCGTAAGGGGTGAGCATAGGAACCCTGGGGAAGTGAGAGTAAGTCAAAATTGGATAGGAGGATCATCCCTAACTGATGCATTTTTCATTCCACCAGGCCATGAAGAGCTCCCAGACCTTCTTACTGATATGGAAAAGTTTTGGCATAATAAAAGTTTAGACCTGCCAATTTTAATTAAAATGGGAATCATACATTATCAATTTGAGACCATTCATCCATTCTTGGATGGTAATGGTCGAATTGGCAGGCTTTTAATTGCCCTGCAACTAGTAGAATCAAAAATATTAACTGTACCCACTCTTTATCTCTCAGTTTTTTTTGAAAAAAATAGAAGCTCTTATTATGATTCTTTGAGCATGGTACGGAAAAATAATGATTTAGAGCAATGGCTTAGATTTTTTTTAAATGGCATTATTGATACAGCGAGTGACAGCATAGACACCTTTAAAAATATCATTGATTTACGTTTAAGATACGAGGAGAAAATACTAAGCTTAGGCGTTCGTGCAAAAAATGCACAAAAATTAATAAACTATATGTTTTCTCGACCAATTGTGAACTCAAAGTTAGTTCAGGAAAATGTCGATATTGGCTTAAATACTTCCAATAGACTTTTAAACTCTCTCAGTGATCTGCAGATATTAGAAGAAATAACTGGATATTCAAGAAATCGTCTATATGTTTTAAGAGATTATTTAAATTTGTTTAAAAAATAATAAAAAATAGT
>CAZUDJ010000006.1:0-13171 GCA_964618575.1 uncultured Gammaproteobacteria bacterium
ACTTTAAATTGTTTTTTAATATTTTTATCCTCCTCTTCTCTTTTCTCATGTATCATATCTTGTGCCTTTTGCCGAAGTTGGGTCAAATCATCATTTGAAAGCTCCTGCGCTCTTTGCAGCAGCAACTTTTTTTTATTCATTTCTGGATTTTCTATTACCTCACTAAGTAAAACTTCTAAGATTGCGCCTATTTTAGGACTAGGTTCTAATTTTAATTCTGAAATTAAGTCATTACCATCTATTTCTAACATTTTAACAGAAACTGGGTCATGTTGCACCTTTTCCATCATGTATTGCAAGTGCCTTAGCTTATAGGGCATAGCCTTGGGCGTTCCCGAGCCTAGTCTATCAGCTACACGAAGATCAATTAGGTCACTTAGGTTCTCTTTACCAACCTTAGCGATTAGACGCCTTACAGAAGCGGCTGTTACCTCACCAACATTATAATAGAACATGTGGTTCTTAATCAAATTTACCACCCTCTCCCTGTCTTCGTTGGTAAATTTAAGACGGGTCATTATTCTATCTACCATCTTAGCGCCGTGGTATTCATGATTATAGAAAGTGGCAATGTTGTTAATTATTTTTCTAGTCTTAGGTTTAGCAATGTCGTGTAAAAGCGCAGCCAATCTAACTTGCCAGTCTGGGCTAGGACAATGTTTAAGAGCTAAAAGATTATGCTTATAAACTGGATAGATATGGTGTCTGTCTTGCTTTACATTCAAACCCAATTCTAGTTCAGGTAAAATATACTGCAAGAGCTTGCACTCCCGAAGAAGTTCTATGCCTGAAGCCGGATTATCTGATGAAAGTATTTTAATTAGCTCATCTCTAATCCTTTCTTTGGAAACAAACTTAATACTACCGGCCATTTTAACTATTCCTCTTTGTGTTTTTGGTTCTAAGCTAAAACCTAGTTGAGCACAAAACCGTACTGCCCGGAGCATGCGCAAGGCATCTTCTTTAAATCTATCTACAGGTTCGCCTATGGCCCGGACTATTTTAAGTTTTATATCCTTCTGACCCTTATAAAGATCGACTATCTCATTTTCATTTTCTGGATCTAGCGCGAGGGCATTTATAGTAAAGTCGCGACGAGATAGATCCTTTAAAAGTGAGGTCTCAAAAACCACCTCATCAGGATGTCTATTATCAGAGTAATTAGCTTCGCTACGATAGGTAGTTATCTCTAGTACAGCAAGAGGCTTTGCCTTTGCGTCAGTCGTGTCTCTAATTGGAAGAATAATAGTACCAAAGGTATTTTTATACTTTGCCTCTGGAAATATTTTAAGCAATTCATCGGGCTTAGCATTGGTAGTAATGTCCCAATCTTTTGGCTCCTTTCCCATTAAAAAATCACGGACAGAACCGCCTACTATATAACTCTCGAAATTATTTTTTTTTATAGCCCTAGTTGTTTCTAAGACATATTTAGGTATGGTCATTATAGATATTATATTTAAACTGCTTTTGAGACAAAAAAGACTATTTAATCTCTTTTAAAAGCATAAAGGTAAATGCTTCTAGGGTCAAGAACAAATAATCTTTTAATTAGTCTATTGCTTTACTTCTCCTTTCTTAAAATTGACCAAGTCCTGATATATTTTGTAGGAATAAATAGTGAAAGCGGGGGCAACTGCCAAACTTAAAAGCTGAGTCAAAATAGTCCAAAAATTAAATAAAGCACTTCCTTTTTCTAGCGCCATCTGGGGTAGACTAATTATCATTGCAAATGAAAAAGCAATTAAAGCGACAAATAGCATCCTTCCTAAAACTGGCCAGAAATAACCACTAACTAGTTCTCTACTCCGACGCAGTGCCTGTAGTCCTTTTTTATCCTCACAGAAGAAGACATAAATAGCAAAACCATAGATAACGCTAACTATTATTCCCGGAATAACAAAAGCAAAGGTGCCGGCTATAACAAGAATGGACATGATTATGTTTAACCAAAGGTATGGCAAAAATAACTTAGCAGAAGATTTAAATAGTTTTAATATGTCACCTTTGTAATCACTTTTTATAAATAAAAAAGTAGTCATTTGGGCACGCATTAGATAATATAAGATAATTAGATAGGAAAAAATACCTAAAGCAAGGTAGACCCAGTTTATAAGTAAGTTATTAGGATCTATTTTATCTTGAGTAAGATAAAGAAAAAGTAAAGCTAGTATAGCAAATAAAGATTTTTTTACCGCTTCAAAGTATATTAACAAAAAAGTTTTAATATTTTTCCACCAAGGAGAAACCGAGCTTTCAAAAAGTTCTATTGGATCTCTTAGTTTTTGTTTTTCAATTTCATTGTTCATTTTTTCCATATGATAAAAATTAATATTATAGTATAGCTAAGATCTAAATTATTTTGCTGTCCAACCACCATCAACATGAAGTATGGTGCCAGTTACATAAAGTGATTCATCACTAGCTAGGTATAGAGCTGCCGTAGCGATATCTGAAACTGAGCCTATATAACCTAAGGGGGTGCTTTTTAAGGCTACTTTATTTAAAGCCTTATCCTTTAGAGGTTCTTCTGTCATTTTAGTTTTTATAAAACCAGGAGCAATGGCGTTAACCCTTATTCCATAAGGCGCTAGATCAAGAGCAGCCGCCCGAGTGAGTTGCACCACGCCGCCTTTAGAACTGCAATAAGAGATAGCTTGCTCCATGCCCACGCTACCTAAAATAGAACTCATATTAATAATAGAGCCCTTTACGCCCATCTCCTTCATGAGTCTAGCTGAAAGTTGAGCGCCATGAAATACACCAAATAAATTAACTCCTAAGGTGTTCTTAAAATCATCCAAACTAGCCTCTAAGATCCCCCCTGAGCCACCTATACCGGCATTATTTATCATTATATCAAGCTTCCCAAATTTAGTCCTAGCAGACTTAATTAGCTTTTCTATATCAGAGCGTTTAGACACATCCGCTTTAAGATATATTGACCTCCCTTTTTCTAAATTAATCTCTTTAGGTTTAGCGACAATGTCAGCATAGATTACCTTTGCCCCTTCTTTTAAAAAAAGATCAGCAATGGCTTTTCCTATACCAGAGGCTGCGCCTGTTACTATAGCTACCTTATTTTCTAATCTCATAAATCTTGTGTTTAATAATTAAGAGCACTAAAAAACTTAGCTATTTTATATGCTTAGCTAAATGTATTGCCAACTCAACTAAGCGTGAAGAATAGCCCCACTCATTGTCATACCAAGAAATAACTTTTAACATATCTCCATCGATTAATTTTGTGCTAGGCAAGTCAATTATAGTACTATTAGTGTTCCCTATTATATCACTGGAAACAATCTCTTCGTCTGAAACTGCTAAAATTCCTTTTAGATTACCTAAAGATGCTTTGGTAAATAAGCTTAAAACTGCCTCTATGTTAGTTTTCTTTTTAAGTAAATAAACACTGTCACACAATGAGCCAACTACAGTGGGCACGCGAACAGCCAAGCCATCAAAGTTATTTTTTAAAGAAGGGATAACTTCAGCTGTAGCCTTAGCTGCTCCTGTTGTAGTCGGCACTATATTTAAAGCCGCTGCCCGGCCCCTTCTTTTATCCTTATTTGGGCCATCGATAAGATTTTGTCCAGCTGTGTAAGAGTGGATAGTTGTCATTAAGGCTTTCTTTATACCAAATTTCTTACGTAAAAGCTCGGTAGCTGGCGCTAAACAGTTGGTGGTGCAAGATGCACAAGAAATAATATCATCTGACTTATTTATCTTCTTTTCATTTACACCAAGAACAACCATCTTGACACCGCTTTTTTTGGCCGGAGCTGATAAGACCACCTTCTTGGCACCAGCTTCTAGGTGAGCACTTAAAGAAGCTTTATCACGAAAGACTCCAGTACATTCTAAAACAACATCCACTTTTAATTTCTGCCAAGGTAATTCTTTAGGTTCGCGAATGGCAAAAACAGCTACTTTTTTTCGATTAACTTTAAAGCCCCCATTTACCATCTCGACTTTTTGAGAAAACTGACCGTAAGCAGTATCGTGTTTTAGTAAATAAACTAAGTCGTCTATATTGGCCAAATCATTGATAGCAACCACATTTAAATGGGGATACTTTTCACTTATAATTTTAAAGGCACTGCGGCCAATACGGCCAAAACCATTAATAGCAATATTAATCTTTTTCATAAAATAAAATTAATTATAATTTAACTTATTCCTATATTATAGCACAGCTAAGACATTATTTAAAAACAAAAAAACTATCTTTTAAATAGATAGTTTTTTTAAGCTTAAATCTAGTCTGTTTTTTTATTTTTATTGCGAAATGGATCTATTTCAACTACTGAACCTCTTCTATCTGAGCTATCATTGAAGACTCTTACTCCAACCGTTTGTTTAAGAATATTATGAGAACATATCTGTCCTCTCTTGCCCTCCACTTTTACCTTAGTACCTATAGGCGGGAGCTTTCCGGCTAATTCTACATAACCCTCATATTCAAAAGCCAGACAACACATAAGGCGCCCACACATACCAGATATACGATCAGAGCCCCGATGAGAAACTTGCTGTGCCTCAGCCATCTCAGAGCCTATGGAAGAAAAGTCAGCTAGGAAGTGTGAGCAACAAAGCCCTCTTCCGCAAGGACCGCAGTCACCAATCGCCTTAGCTTCATCGCGGGTACCAATTTGAGTAAGTCTAATACTAGCAGAAAAATGAGCTGCTAGTTCCTTGACCAAGGCCCTAAAATCCACCCTCCCTTCGGAGATAAAAGCATAGTTTATTCTATTCCCCTCAAAAGAAGAATGAACATCAACTAATTTCATGGGTAAGTTTAAGCGTGAAATTGCTTGCTGACAGAAGTCTAGTAATTCTTTCTTTCTCTCTGTATCATCAGCACGGGATACGTCGTCATAGTCTGCTATTTTTAAAACTTCCTTTAGTTCTTCTTCTGTTTTGAGTTCTTTTAAAATAAAAACCACCTTAGCTAATTCTTTACCTAACTCGGTTTGGACTACAACATAATCACCGATTGAAATATTTAAACCGGGATTGCTAAAATTATAGATTTTATCCCAGGGTGCAAATTGCACCTGGATGATATTTTTATAATTTTTCACTGGATATTTATAATGAGAAACGAGTAAAGCCAGTGATATTTGCACCTTCTAAGATATCTTTGACTTTCTTTTTATCATCTTTGATGTACTCCTGCTCAAGTAGACATACTTCTGAGTAGTACTTAGACATCTTTCCCTCTATGATTTTTTCTATCATAGCCTCTGGCTTCCCTTCTTTGATTAATTGATCCTTGTAGACTGCTTTCTCCCTTTCAATCTCAGAGGCATCTACATCTTCTGCTTTTAAGTACTTAGGATTAGCAGCGGCAACGTGCATAGCTAAATCTGTAGCTAATTCGTCTTTTCCTGGAGTATCTAAAGAAAGCAAAACACCAATACGACCACCTAAGTGAGAATAACCAGCTACAGTCTTGTCAGATAAAATTTCAAAACGCTTTATTTCCATTTTTTCACCTATAGTACCTGAAAGATTGCTTATTGTATCAGCTACATTTAGTTCTCCGGCTGAAAGTGCCATTAATTCCTCTAGATTTGCTGGCTTATTATCCTTAATTACAGCTAAAACTTTGTCAGCCAAAGCTTGAAATTTTTCATTACGAGCAACAAAATCAGTTTCACTGTTTAATTCCAAAATATAACCCTCAGTCTTATCATCATTTAAGGCTAGGCTTACTACACCTTCGCTAGTATCGCGGTCTGTTCTTTTGGCCGCTTTTGCGATTCCTTTTTTTCTTAAGAAGTCAACTGCTTTTTCTAAATCACCATCTGACTCTTTTAGTGCTTTTTGGCAATCTACCATACCAGCACCAGTTAGTGATCTTAATTTTTTTATTAATTCCATATATTTTAAATTTTAAGAACTAAAATGAGAAGTTCGTTTTTTAATTAGACATTTTTTTTCTTGCTACCTAAGGCTGTTTTTTTAATTGCTTCTAAAATTAAAGCAATAGTTTTAGTAGAGTCATCGTTTCCTGGTATAGGATAATTAACCAACTCTGGATTAACATTGGTGTCACAAATTGCAATAATAGGAATGTTTTTTTGTCTGGCTTCCTTTACCGCAGTTTCCTCTTCTCTAATATCCCAAACAAAAAGAGCATCTGGTAATTTATTTAGATTAGTTAAACCACCAACTCTTTCTCTAAGTTTTGAAATTTGGCGGTCAAATTCTAATCTTTCTTTTTTAGTATATTTCTCTAAGCGACCAGACTCTTTCTTTTCTACTAAATCTTGGTACTTTTTAACTGATTTTTTTACAATAAGGAAGTTAGTTAAGTAGCCTCCTAGCCACTTACCAACAATGTATGGTTGCTTAATATCTTCTGCCATTTTTTTCATTGGAGCAGAAACTTGATTTTTAGTACCTACAAATAAAATACTTTTATTCTCAGATACTAGCTTGGACATAAACTCCAAAGCCTCTTCTAATTTTTTTTGACTTTTTTTAAGATCGATAATATAAACACCATTTTTAGTAGTGAAAATATACTCTTTCATCTTAGGATGCCAACGATTAGTTCTATGACCAAAGTGCATACCTGCTTTTAACATCTCTTCGAGTGTGGGAATGTTTTTCATATTGTTTTTCTTTTTTACGTCTGCTTCACTACCTCAAAATGAGGAAGAAAATAAAGGCTATTGCCCTAGAAGCATGATGATTAATTAAAAATATCTGCAAATGCAGATTTAACACATTTATGTCTCTGAAATATTTTAAAGAGACATAAATATTATACATTATAGGCATTATTTGTCAATCAAAGTGCCCTGATACAGCTTGGCGGCCTGAATGGGTGAAAGCGCCCCTTCAAATATTGCTAAGTCATCTAATTCTACATAATTTAACTCATTTTTAATAAGTAGGCGATTGGGTAATTCATTTTCAGCTATCCATATCTTATCTAAAGTCTTTTTAACTTGGCCATCTATATATAGCTTTAATTCGTAGCGATAGGAATCATAGGTCATTATAAAATGATGCCAAGCCTCATCTTTAGTAAAATCAGTGTTTTCTCCGTCACTAAATAGACCCTCTTTGTCGTTGAACCAATAATTACGACGATAATAACTAGGCGTAAGAACAAACTTGGGCTGGTCATTATAATATAAACCTATGCGCGTTCGACCATCATTGGGATAAAATGAACTGCGCCACCAAAAAGCTAAGCTCATATCAGAGCTACTTATTGAATTACTAAGTCTTACATCTATATCCTCGCCCCATTTATTTTTTATGCCAGTATTATTGCTATCTTTCCAAATCCAAGAATTATCTGGTAAATTCATAACTAAATCCTCAACTTCATCTACCGCCTGATTTCCCCCACCTTCGTTTACTTTCTCATGGCCCTCATTAAAGTCCCAAAAATATTTTAAGGCTGGATATTTTTGAGAGGGTCTTTTTGCATATGGTTCAAAAGGGGCTTTAGAATTAATTATTTGATTTATATCAGAGACACTTAAGGCTTCACTCCAAAACACTAATTCATCTACACTAGCTACACCAGTGTCATCATTCATTTGTAAATGATTAAAATTACTTGGCAAAGACTCAATAAACTCATGGCGACATATTTCTACACCATTTATATAAGTTGCCCAATAACCCGTCTCCTTATCAACCACAAGAGCAAAATGACGCCAATTATAATCATCTTCTGAAAATACTGGAGTTTTATAATAGCGCCAAAGGGTATGAGGTAGCCCCGTAATTTGCATTAAATTTTTTTCTAGCAATACCTCCACTAAGTGATCGCTGTCATTGCTAAGCTTTAACCTAATTCTAGGTTGATTTTTCTTGTTTAAACTATGATCTCGGTAGTAAAAAGATAAGCTAAATTTATTTAAATCTATCTCTGGGTCTAAATCTTTTATAAATTCTGGTGAGCTATAGCTAAGTGAAAGTCCACAGTCAAAAATACCAACCGTATAATCCTGCTCGCCGTAGCACTCATCAAAATGCCACAGATGACTAATGTCACTTGCCTCTATAGTTCCCGGAAAGACAAAGGGGCTAAAATCAGAACTCTCATTATTATTATCCCCCTCTCCGTTTTCGACATCGCCTATATCATCATCTTCATTTGAAGTATTATCGTCACCGCTCTCTACAGCAGGCTCTTGATTGTTATCGTCACCATCACCGGGATCTATATAATCATCCCAACTTATATTAGGATCATTTGAGGCCACTAAGGAAAAATCTGTATAATTGTCATTGTCAAAAGCCACTCTATTTAAATAATAATTATCAGCAATCTCAGAGGCTGGTTTTGTACCCTGATAGTATGTAGCCTCTCCAAAGCCTAGTGCGTCGAGTATATCAGCGTCATCGCTAGAGCTTATCGCTCCTTTACCCAAATAAAGAGTATAGCCATTCCCTGTCCAACCAAACTCTCTTCTTTTTCCTATGGCATCAGCAAGATTTAAAAAATATGGACTAGCCCCATCCCTCACCATTAAATAATAGCTTTTAGCCTTTATAACAGTTCCACCGGGATATATTCCATCTGAGTCATTTCCTATTCGCATTACTATGCTAGGATTATCGGCTGTTTTAGTTTTTTCTATTCTAAAGCCAGCCTCAGCTAAATCAAAGTCAAAATCATTAGGATTATATAGTTCTATAAAATCATTCATGCCTGTGCTGTATACCTTGCTTATATAGGCACTAGGTGTCCCTCCTAGATTATTTAAAGTATTTTCTTCACCAGGCTTTACCGCCTCCTCTGGTTTAGCTCCTATTTTTATTTTAGAATTAGCTAGTTTTAGGCTGCCCGCACTAGGTTTGGCGGGCTTTTTATCTATTTGTATTTTTTCTTTACTTAAAACATCTTGCTTTAAAACAACTAAGGCACTTTTATCTGAGCTATTAGTTTTTAAGTTTATCCCACTACCTTGATTTGTTTTATTTATATTTAAATCCTCTTTAGCTAATGTCCTCTTAGTATTTTTAGCATCTTCTACTTTCTTGTCACTTCCTGCCTCAATTTTAGAAACATCGGGGGAGCTTAGCTCATTATTTAAATCTTCGTTTATTAAAATAATGTCGTGTTCTTCTCTAACCTCTCTTGGTGGCCCATCCTCCCCCTCATTGCTTTTATTTACAATAGTATAGCCCTTATTACTCTTATTGGCTGAAATAGGGTCATCCTCTAACAAGTCAAAGCTATCTAAACTAAGATTAGTATCATTTTTACCAAATATTTTTTTAGCATATTTCCTTACAGTACTAATGGTGTTATCTGCAATAGCTTTAATTGAAGATAAGGGGTTATTAACCAGACTCCATCTAAGCATAAGCCCTAGTGTTGGAGTTTTGCCACGTATATCCTTGTCTTTAAAAGAAGAGCTTAACCTTATGTCAACTTTTTCATTTTTTAAAGTACTTTGCAGGAATTGTGTGTAGGGTAGAAAAAAATATCTTTCCCCTTTATAAAGCCTACCAGCATTAAAACCTATTCTTTCTGGTGGTGGTAATATCAAATTTTCTCTAGCTGCTATTTTTGAAAATTCTCTCTTACTGGAAAAGCAATCCCCCTCTGAGTTTATAAAACTAATATTATCAAATCCATCTGGAGTTATATCTATCGCATAATTATCACTGTCATAAACTAATTCATCTAAATTATTGGGATTTAGGATGCCAGCACTTTCATATATTTTTTCGACCAAGCCAACACAGGTCCAGTCTGAATTATTTGGTCCTTTTTGTTTTTGAAAACTAAAGTCATAGCCTAAATTTTTCTCAGCTAAGGCTTTAGCTATTTTCACTGCCTTAAGTCGCATGCTAAAATTTGCTCCTTTGGGTATTTTAGCGCCTATAAATTTCTCGCCCGCCGCTTCGTTTACAAAGTGCTCAGCCTTAGTTTTTACTATCCCACCAGCTAAAGCTTCAACAACATAATGAACACCGTCTTCTTCGCCTATATACATGCCCACATGTCCGGGATAGATATGCTGTAGTACGCCCCGCTTAATACCTAAAAGTTCTCGACTTGAGTAACCATACATCATGCCCCCACCCGATGTCCTATAAAGCAATGCTCCTGGACTAAGAGCGTTTGCAGGTAAAGAAAAGTAAGATAGAAAAAACAAGATCAGAGATATTGCTAATAATGTTTTGTTTTTTATAAATCTATACATATTTTTATACTTATGAAAAAAAATAATTTTTTATTTCAAGCTCACTAAGCTCAGGGGCACTATAATCATTTAAGCCCAAACTATTTAAATGCTCTGCTACTAAATATTTGATAACTCTGTCGCTAGTGTTTTCATATATTGAAATAAGTGTAGCTCTTGCCTGCTCAGAGGAGCTTAACTCCAGCTCAAATAATAAAAACAAAAGATCTGTGGTTAAATTTTTTTCTATAGTTTTGTCTAAAATTAAATTTTCAATAAGCAAAAAGCGCTCTGTGCTTATAATCGCCTCCTTGTCGGCTAAATTAGAAATTGCCAGGAGCGCACTTTGTTTTATTTTACTATCAGCATCTTTTAGCAAATTAAAATAATAATCTGCTAAATTACTATCATCTATATTTGAAAAATAAATATTAATTATATTAGCTTTTGCCTTACTATCTATACCTGGCTTAAGAAGACTATCTGCTAAAATTAAAGAAATCTTTTCATCACTAGCTAGCGCAAGTGCGATATTTAATAGTTCTTTTTGCAAGTCATAATTTTTGCTCTCTAATGATTCCTGCCAATATTTTTGCCAATCTTGATAAATATTTTTATCCTTATAAAAATTAGCCACTACTTTGTCTCTTAATTTCTGCCGGGAAAGAAGACAGTCTTCATGACAGGGATAACTAGCTTCATAATCATTTTTAAGCTTTAAAAAATCTAACCTTAGCTCACTAAGTGAACTCAAGGAAACTTGAATATATAAAAAAGTAATCACTAAAACAAGAAAGCTAACAAGCATGGCTCTTTTATACTTTCTATAAAAATTAGATTTTTTTATTCTTGTAATAATTCTTTTAAAATAACGCCTAATAGCTTTCTTTTTTGTCATATTTTTAAATCTAGTTTAGTAAAAATACTAATACAAAAAGAATAGCAAGTGAAGACTTATCTTAAGTTAAAATATTACTTAAGCTAAGTATAAATTTACAAAAATCTAGATATAAAAACCCCACTCAATTAGAGTGGGGTTTTACTTTATTTACTTCTTTATTTACTTCTTTATATCCTTGCTTAGTCAAGAAAAAGTTCATCCATTTGTTCACTAAAGCGAGCATCGAGTGCGACTGCTTTTGCAGCTGCTGCTCTAGCTGTGGACTC
This sequence comes from uncultured Gammaproteobacteria bacterium, assembly GCA_964618575.1. Taxonomy (GTDB): domain Bacteria; phylum Patescibacteriota; class Patescibacteriia; order Patescibacteriales; family UBA12465; genus UBA12465. The sequence goes on from CAZUDJ010000006.1 coordinate 11,337, forward strand.
GGGGGCGCCAGTTAAAACATAGAGCTTGGCTAGATTCATCCACATATTAGGGTCGCGGCTATTTATCTTAGCCAATCTTTCCATAACCGGAAGAGCTCTTGTGTAGTCTTCTTTTTTTACCAAAAACTGAGCTGCTTTTACTAAAGAATTAGGGTCATTTATTCTTGCCACCTGCTCTCCATCTATACAGCGATTTATCACTTCTTCTAACCTTTGCTCTTCGCTATTTTCTTCATAAACACTAATTAGTTGGCAATAGCTATCAATATAGTCCTCATTTAGGCTTAAGGCATATTCCAGAGCTTCCCTTGCCTCCTGGGGCCTATCTAGCATCAAAAGGGCGTCAGCTTTAGCGTAGTAGTTTGGAATTCTACCCGGACTAGAGTCTATTGCTCTTTGCGCCATTTCTAAAGCCTTATTACTATACTCAAGCATCAAAGCTTTGTCATAGGAAAATACCTGTGCTCCTAAATAATATAATTGTGAACTTTGCAAAAGCATTAAACTATCAAGCGGATTATAGCTCAAATTTTTCTCAGATAAAGACAAGAGATAAGTAAATTCTGCCCTAGCCCGTTCATCTTTAAAGTTAGTAAGTATTATAGGGTTAGCTGAAACTAAGTTTAGCAGACTAGATCTAGCATCACGCTCTAAAGCATTACCACCTAATACCTCCTTAAAACTTGTTAGGCCTTCTGATATATCAGCGGAAGCTATCTGACCATAACCTTTTATAACTCCCTGCAGCATTCTATAGGTCTGTATATTATAAAATATAGAAATTAATAGAATTATTGAAAAAATTGCACTTAGTGCTAGGAGAATCTTTTCTCTAAGCTTGCCTGAATTGACCTTAGTTCCCTCCTCTTTGGTTAAGCTAAATTTATCATTATACAAATAATAGACAAAGGCCAGACTCATCATTAATCCTAGATAGGTAACAAAAGAATCAAACACGGCTAAATTCTGGACGAAATAAGCTATAAAGAGGCCAGCAACTAAAACTAATTCTAAGTTTTTTCTGCCTTGATAATTCGAGTCTATCTTCCTATCATCTTCTTTCCATAGTTTAATTAGGTAGACAAAGACAAACACAAGTATACTTAAGTAAGTAATAAGTCCTAAAAACCCTGTAGTTGAGGCAATATCAATTAAATTATTATGTGCTCTATCAAAGTAGGTCTCATTTCTGTCATAGTTGTAAAATATGGGGTCAAAATGCCTGTCAAAAATAATCGCATAGTTGCCAAAACCAGTACCAATTAGGGGGTGGTTTTTAAAATCCTTAGCCGCGCTTTCCCAGGATAGGAGCCTGGTCTTAAAGGTTACTTTTTCACTAGTTAAATTTTTAAGAAAACTATTTTGAAACCAAGTTGTCTCTTGTTGGGAGAAAATAAAAGAAACAGAAACTAAAGCTAAAAGTGACAAACTTAAAAGAGTATACTTAATCTTTTTGTTCCTATTTAAAAGCCCCACCAAGAAGATGGTAACAAAAAGTCCAGCGGCTAAACCAATTATAGCGCCTGAGGTACGCATGTTTTTAAACTGTAACAGCATTATAATTACTGGTAGCAAGTAAGTATAGCGCCACTTATTTTGCGAACGAAAAAATAAAATAGCTGAGAAAAACAAGTTAAAGATAATAAAGCCACTAACATAGGTGGTGTTCCCTATTGTGCTATGCGGCTTTTCACCAAATAGGCCAATTAAACTAACTATTATAGCTGTTCCTATGGAAGCTAAAAAGAGGTTTCGATAATCTTTGAAGTTACGAAAAGCGATAATAAGAATAAAGAAAAAGATTAAGAAATGGAATATATGGAAAAAACCTAACA
>CAZUDJ010000007.1:0-12062 GCA_964618575.1 uncultured Gammaproteobacteria bacterium
TTTTAAATCAGAAAAATTACTATTTTTATTTATTTTTCTATGATCGTTTTTAAATTGGGTGTTGGAAATATTTATATTCTTATAGTCGTACTTACCTGAAGATAAGTATAGTTTGCCATGACGCCCTTCCCTAGTAGGAATTACACAGTCAAACATATCCCAGCCCAAAGCTATGCAACGAGAAATATCTTCCGGCGTTCCTATCCCCAGGGCAAATCTAAGCGCATCTTCAGGTATGAATTTTGCACACTCGCGTAAAACCTCTTCTAGGAAGTTCCCTTCCTTATCCACTGGCCGAGCGCCAAAACCATAGCCATCAAAACCAATTTTTCTAAGCTCAAGAGCACAAAACTCCCTTAAGTCTAGCTCTACTCCACCCTGGATAACGGCAAAGAGCAGTGGTCTATTTTTACCCTTTAAGCCTCGAGCTTTAACTTGCCTTTCATATTCTAACTTAGATCGCTTGGCCCAAGCAATAGTTCTAGCCACAGACTCTTCTAGTTGTGGTCGAGAAAATTCATTAGGAGGACAGTCATCAAGGCAAACCATCATATCCACCCCTAAGTCAAATTGTATTTGAATAGATTTTTCTGGGCTAAACTCATGCCAGGAGCCATCCAGGGGAGATTTAAAAGTAACCTTATCATCACTAATTTTCCCCATCTTGCTGTTTCCATGTATAAGAGAAAGCACCTGAAACCCACCTGAATCAGATAATATTGGCCCCTTCCAGCCAGAAAAAGCATGAATGCCACCGGCTTCTTTAATTAGTTCTATCCCCGGTTGCAAATATAGGTGGAAAGTATTGACAACTATGGCCTGGGTTTCAGTTTTAACTAACTCCTCTGGGCTGAGTAACTTTACAAAACCCCGAGTGGCATCTGGCATAAAAAGTGGGGTTTGTAATTCCCCATTTTTTAAGCTTATTCGACCAATTCTTAAGCCAGTTTTTTTTGTATCTAAGAGTTTAAACATAAATTATTCTTCTATTCTACCAGAATTACTCAAAGCTGCAATATCATCGTCTTCTAATTTTGTAGTTTTAGCACCAGATTTAGTAGTAATATTTTCTTTAGTAACAGTGTCAAAGGCGGTGGCAGTGGCCCCTGGTGAAAGAACTAATATCTTATTTAGATCGTTTTCATTAGGTTTTAGAGAAATAGTAAATGAAGCTTCGATATTTGAAACAGAAAGTGGTATTTTACCAAGATCCCAAATAAGCTCAGAACTATCTTCTTCATAATAGAGACTACCAACACTGATAAAATTGGAGCTTACATAATCAAGGTAGCTTGGCAAACTTAAACTTACTTTAGTATTTTTTATTTCGTGTAGACTGTTTTCTAAAGTCCAGTAAACCCTAAAAGTGGTCTCCTCCCCTACTTTCGGTGGTAGAGGGCCAGAGCCAACCGGAAGATTATTTTCATCAAAGTATCTAACTTCCTCCTTTAAACTTAAGTTGGTGTTTACTAAACTTGTTATAGTATTACTTTTATTAGCTGTACTAGCTTCTGCGCCATCGCCACCGTATTGACAATAAGCAGAAATCTCCATATCATCCGCTTTAAGCTTATCGTTATAATCCTTTAGCTTAATAGAAAAATCTATCTCCCCTTCGTCGCCTGGTTTTATATCAGCTAAAGACTGAATTTTTTTCTTGTCCCATATTATTTGATTAGACCTAATGTCAGGACTAACACTGCTTTGCAAAGAATTAAAGTCATAAAGCTTGCCATTTAAGACCAAGGTAATAACCGCGTCCTTATAAGAGCTTTCGCCTTTATTGCTGTACTTCAAAGAGTAATTTAAGGTGTCGCCAAAACTAACTGCCTGATTATTTTTACTATCATTTAAAAACAGAGATATGTTTAAATCACTTAAAACTGCCTCTATGTTTAAGTCATACTTAGCAAAGGTATAGGACTCACCACCTTCAAGACGTTTTTTCAGAGTCATAGGCAAACTATTGTTTGCACCCGACTCCTCTTTAACTAAATATTTAAAAATTATATTTTTGCCCTCTAAATCCTTTAAGTTAAGTTCAAAAGAATTGGGGCCTTGTGACTTAAGCTTACTGTTAGCATTATTATCCTTAGCCTCACTTAAGTTAATTACACTACCTTTGCTAGGAGCAAATTCAACTATAAAATCCTCTAAATAAGTATCCTCGTAGTCACTAAAAGATAGACTTATTTCATTATTTTGTCCTAAGAAAACTAAACTGGGGTAATCAATATCAACTTTAAAACCAAGCCCAGCAAGCACAGTAGCTGCTGAGCTCTCTTTTTTAAACTGACTAGAGAAGTTTATTGGGATATAATTTAAATGCGCCATAACCACAGAGACTGACTGTTCTTTATCAATTATCATCCCCCTTATCTCTAACTCTTGCTTAGCTCCAGCTGCTAAGTCATCTAAAACAAAGCTATTATTAAATTCTTTAGACTCTAACTTAGATGATATGAAAATATAGTTTTCCGGATAGGTCAATTCTAAATTTAAATCAGATATAGCAAACTTAGTGGTATTATCTATGGTAATAAGGTAAGAGAATTCTTCACCAGCTTTAATTTGTGAAGGAGCTTCAATTTTGAAGTTAACAGACTCTAAGTTGGCATCGCCAGTGAAAAAGTGCACATAAAGAAAATAGGCGGCTAAACTAAGTAGCACTAAAAATGTTAACTTCTTAAAAATCCTAACTATTAGTAAACTTTTTTTTCTTATATTCATTTTTTTCACATCAACCAGTTTGCCTTTCTTATCACTATATATTTCATTTAAATTAGCATCTATCTCTTGATGCTTTATTTCTTTGTCTAAAACATTTTCAAAATTTTCCACTTCTGTTTCTGAGGGGACTGGTCTTTTTACAAAAGCAGATAAACCTGAACTGTCATGGCTTTCCATTTTAAATTTATTATTTTTTTTATTATCTTGTCCCATACTTTTTTTATTTTAGTAGCAAAGAATAATATTTATCACTATTTAATTCATCTTTTATTTTCCATCCCGATCTATAAATCAATCCTTGGGGGTGTTGATAAACTAAGTCTAGCTCATCTGCTAAACTTAAAACACTAGAAAACTTACTGGGCTTAGCGCCGGCTTGCTTTTGCACCAAAAGAGAATAATTTAAGAAATTAGGCCTGTCCTGTTTAAATATCTTTTGGAAAATATTTAACGAAACGCTAGCCTCCTTATTAAAATCAACATAGCCATCGTAGAAATTAAAGGGTAGTTCATAACTTATCTCTATATCAGCACTCATTCCTGGATCTGTCATTACCCAAGCAGCAAAAACAGTTTTACCGTTTTCGTGATAAACCTTAAGACCAGTTTTTTTATCGAAAATAGCTTTATTCTCACCTGCTAAGAGTTCACTGTCAAGCCAATCATCTTCTGCCTCTTCAAAATATTTAGCATCTGGCACGCTAAAGCCACTAGCTGAAAGTGGCTTACTGCCCAAGGGTACATAAACTCTTAGCCAATTGACATTACGAACTCCACTTAAGGCTTCGTTTTTTACTCCCTCGTGCTGACGCTTAATATTTAGCTTATTTACTATTTTTCCGTCTTTATCTACCTGAGAGACATGAGAGATATCTTCTGACATTTTGCGGTCAGTTTTTTGGCCGGCAATATTAGTATTTACTATCAATAGATAGTCATGAGGAGCTTCCTTAATCTCTCCTCCTAAATTACGCTTTAAAACCTCAGCTTGTATTTCTGTATCTTTAAAGTATAACATGAATTGTTTTTCTTGCTTATTGTTTTCCAATAAGCTAATAATTTTACCTAAGTTATCTTTGTTTAGTTTTTCTGGCAAAATTTCTAAAATCCTTACCATTAAATCACCTATTATTTTTTTAGGCTTATTGTCAATATTAGTCTCTAAATCTTGATACAAAGGTATATCTGACTTAATTGCATTTTTTGAATCTATGAAATTTATAGTTTCGTCCGGATTGCTAATCTCTAAATTATCATGTTCCACAATTTTTTGAACTGTTTCCCAAAAATTATTACTATCTATAATAACCCCGTACTCCTCACTCATATCTATCGGCCCTGTGATTTCAAGCAGAGACTCAAGGACGGTTGGGGTAAAGGTGATAACTCCATCTACACTAGAGCCGCCGCTTTTTTCATAAAACCACATTAAATTTTTAGCAGTTGTGGGCCAATCTGGCCACCAATTAGCATCCCAAAAATGCCAGAGAGGGTTTACTAACCAAAGTGGCTTAGGGGCTTTAACATTAACTGTCATGCCTCCTTCAGTGTCATATGAGCCACCCGCCGGGACTTCTAAATTTTTAATACCTCCCTCTTTTAAGTCGACTATTGCATAGCTTCCTAAAAACCCTCCTGAAGCTCTTAATTCAGCATTATTTTGAAATATTAAAAGATAGCGCTTGTCTTGACTCTTGCCTAAGAGTTCATGCATCTTAAGGGAAATATCTATTATCTCTTTTAAACTGCTACTAAGAAAATCTACCTTTTCTTTTAGATCTTTAAACTGCGCCTGGTATGCTTGAGGTAAGTTATTAATATTAATTTTTTTTATCACTTCTTCTAGGTCTTTGGAGTCATTTAAAGCTAAGCTGCCGTATCTAGAAAATTCTTCTAGTGCTAACAACATATTTCCCCCCTCTTGCTGATTAAATAGAGGTTCGGTTGCAAGAGACAAGTTAGCCCCTAAAGAGGATGCTAAAGCTCCAGCCACTAATATTTGCTTACTTTCAGCTGCTAACTTATATTTTGGATTATTTGATAAGGCAGCCAAAGAGAGCAATGAGCTATTGATTTTCGTCAACTCATCTTCCGCCAATAGAAACTCAGCACTAGCGGAGGAGAACTTAGAGCTGGCACTTAAAAAATCAAGTTCAGATACCGAGGCCCCCGCTTCTCCTAATTTTGAAATAGCTGCTTCTGAGTGTGAAAATAATTTTTGCTCCAAGCTGCTTAAATCTAAAATTTGAAAAAAAGAAAGTACTTTTAAAGGAACAATTAGGAGTAACAAGACCAGCGCAAAAGAAAAAAGAGAGCGATATATACCCAACTTTAGCTCCGTATCTTTTAAACTTTTTTTACGATACTTAAATGGAAGATTAAATGCTTTCTTTTTGTCTCTTATAGTCTTCTGCCAAAACTTATTTTTCTTCTGTTTAAACAAAGGTTTAATCTTAAAATTGTTTTTTGTTTTTTTCTTTGATTGAAAAAAACTTAAATTTAAGCTTTGTAAAAGACTAATCTTGTCAGACTTTAAGAAATTAGCTTGTCTCTTAGATTTCTTCCCACCTTTAAAGATCACCTTAAGATTGCTTTTTCTATCTTTCTTTATTCCTTTTCTTTTACTAAAAAAAGTATTTTTTTTCGTTTTTTTCTTTGAATTAGCTGGAGTGGGACCTTCTTTCTCATTATTTAAATTCCTTAAATCAACCAACATGCCGGAGCGTTTAGCTTCTTCTAAATCAAAGAAATTGTTTTTAATATTAAGTGGACTCATTACTTCTTATTAAATAAAACTTGTTTATATACATTAAAAGTTTCATTGGCACACTCCCACCAAGAATAAAGGCGGCTTTGGGCTAACCCTTTTTCTTTCATTCTTTCTCTTAAATCCTTGTCATCTAAAATTAAATTTAGCTTTGCAAGAAAATCTTGCCTATCTTGGGGATTAAAATATAAAGCAGCATCACCTAAGACTTCGGGTAGACTAGACCTATCTGAACTTAAAACTGGACAAGATCTAGCCATAGCCTCTAGCGGCGGCAGTCCAAAACCCTCATAAAGTGAGGGAAAAACATAAGCCTTAGCTTCTTGATAGAGAATCTCAAGCTGGGCGTCAGGGACATAGCCAGGAAAAACTACTGGGCTATTAATATTTTCTTTTTGCCATAGGTTCAAAGATTTTGCATAATCTTTCAAGCGTTCATAGAAATAATCGGACTTACCCACTAGCATTAATTTCAGCTTAGGTCTTTCCGCGAGTAAACTCAAAAAAACTTCAAGCAACTTTTCTAAATTTTTATGAGGATAGGCGTTTCCTACATAAAGAATAAAATCATTGCCTAGGTGATACATTTCTTTCGTTTCTACTGCGTCTATTTTAGAGACAAATAAAGAGTCTCTGCCTCGGGCTAAATTAGAAACCCCTTCATAGGTGACAACTATTTTGTTTTTAGCTTTAGGAAACTTACTTATAATATCGGTTTTAGTAAACTCAGAAACAGCAATTATTTTTTTTGATCTCCAAATTGCTGTTCCCAGCACAAAGCGATAGGCTAAATTTTTAAATCTATAGACATATTTACTTTTAGTAGTAGCTCTTGCGGTGGGAAAACGAGTTAGTATTAGGTCATGTAAGGTCATTACAAATTTACCAGGAGTAAATATAGGGATATTAAAATGAGGATAGTGCATCAAGTCTAAGCGTTCTTTAGCTATATAGAAAGGTAGTATAATTTGCTCTTGCCAAGAATACCAAGGGACATCAATGATTACTTTCTTTACCTTTTTACTATCACTTTGAAATTCGTCAAAATTATCAGGACTTAAAAATATAACAAAAGAACAACTAGAGTCACCTGAGGAGTCATTTATTTTAATTATATTGTCTATCACTTCTTGTGTGTAGCGTCCCAAGCCTTTTCCAACTGGTCCGTAGAAGCGAGCGTCTATTCCTATTTTCATTTTTATTCTTATTTAATCTATAATCTTTTAAGCAAAGGGCAGATTTGAAGGTGGAGCACTGGTCTGTTTTGTCTTTTCATCGCCCCTTGAATCAGCAAACATTTCAATCGACTCCTCTCCTTTTTGCAACTTAGTATTTTTATTTTTTTCTTTCTCAGTCGAGTTCTCCTCTTTTTTATCTTCTATAAATAAATCATCCATATTTCTATCAGTGAATAAGGAGTCTGGAGCAGTTTGTAATTGAGATTCAAGCGGTAGTGATGATGGAGCATCTGCTTTTCTACCTTCTGTTTTTTGGACCAAGGAGGCCCTTACACTAGCTTCAAGTGGGAAATGCCAAAGAGTGGCTAATTCTTCTATATTATAGAGCCCTGCTGATGCCCCCACCCCAGAAGATCTATTAATATAAGCATTGAGTAGTGCATTTTTCTTAGTCTTTAACCTGGAGTTACGGAAAAAATATACAGCTTTCGTCATTGTATTTTTAACATCAGGCTTTAAACCATTTAAATCAAGGGCGGTAAACTGTTTCATAAAACCAACCATACCATTGGCCACCTTAGCCTTATTCATTACTTCTTTTTGAGCAATATAGACAACCCTTATTTTAACCCCGAAAGCTAGTTTAGTTGATTTTCTAGTAAGAGCCTCTATCTTCTTCTGGTCTTTAGGAGTGAGGTCAAACATAGTCTTAGCTTTATCATCGCCACTTTTTTCATCTATATCACCCCATATACTAAAAAACATCTCACTTAAATCGCCTAACCACTCAAGAAATTGCATAAACAAGCCCTTCTTGGCTTTTGGTTTTTTACCCAAAACATTATTAATTTCATCATCAGCTTTATTTACCCAATCAAAGCCAATTGGAGTAACTATATATTGCAACCAAAGCTGTTCACCTTGGCGCAGTGAACCACATAAGTCCATTAAAGTTGCCATAGGATCTTTAAACTGTGTTTCACTAGGGCCCATACTATGCTCAAACTCTTCATAGCATTTAATAGGATATACTCCTGGAGCAGACTGAATAAACTCCGTTCCCCAAATATCATATTCTTCATCAGGGAATTTTTTTGGCGCTGATTCTACATAATCATCAACTTCTGAAATTTCAGCATCTGGATATTGAGAATAAACAGATGACTCTATTAAATCACGAAACTCTTTGGGCGCTCTAATTAAAAATTGAGTGTAGCCCTCAAGGCTAACTACCTCATAACTAAAAGACTTTTGAAACTTACCTTCAAACCATTTTTCAAAAAAATTCTCACTACCATGAGCGCCGGCTAGGTAGGTAAACATATTCTCAACCGCTTTTGGTGTTTGCTCATTTCCTTTTGGAATATCTATCGCCAGTAGCGTAAATTTATGTGTACTTGCCCATTTTCCTCTTATATAATAAAGGTAAAGTTGCAAGACGCCAAAAATAAAATAAATTCCAATTATTATCCAACCAAAATTAACCATAAAAGCTAAAAAAAGCTCATCTGGCGGCAAAGCAAAGAATGATTCTATAGCGCTAGTATTTATAACTATATCCATATATTAAAGCTCAACTTTACTTAAATTTTATCATACATTTTGAAAAAAAGAAATCCACTTAAGATTAATAAGTGGATGTCTTTTATACTTCGATTTTTGTTGCTTTGTTTCGTCTATTTTTGCCAAGTTTTTAAGGCATAGGTACCTCTTCCCACCAAGACATAACGACTATCTAATATGAGTTCATTATGGACTGTGGCTGCATTGGCTTTTTTCTTATCAAACTTTACCTCATTTATCTTGTCCGCAATAGCAGTAAAATGCATAGGTTCGCCCATATGCTTTAAAACTAAATAAATTTTATCATTAACTGTTTTGGGTTTAATTTCTTGCCAATTAGATATTCCCCATTCACCAAATTTATTTCTATCTAAATTTTTAACTGACTGCATTAGAGAATAAAGTACTTTATTACTATTTATAATCTCAGCTTTATCAGGGAAGATTTTACTTTTAAATATCGGTTCTATATTTACTCCGTTTCTTTGTAATTTTTCCTGATGCTTATTATAGGCATCTAGTTGCTTTAGTAACTCTATTAACTCCTCAGTCTTAAGAGTCTTTTTTAGGCCTTCAACTTTTTTAATTAAACTGTCAGCTAAGTCCTCTAGATGAGAAACCTCTTTCCCCCTCACTTTAAAAGAAGGGCTAAAGCGTTCACTATTTTTAACTAACTCAAAATCATCAGCTAGTAATTTAGACAGAATAAAGTCAAAGTGATTACGGTATGCTAGGCGGAGATTTTTATTCTCCTCACTGTCAACCTCAACTCCGTCAGCTCTCATCTCAAGAGCAATTACAGTAAGAATATCTAACAGATAGTCACGCCTAATGAGTCCCCCGTGTTCTTCCATAAGTTCGGTAACTGTTTTTTTAACAGTGTTAACATAATCTTCTAGACTTTCTAACTTTTTAATTTTCTTAATGCTAGCGGCTTCAATTTGTCTCACTCTCTCTCTGGTAAGCTTATGGATACCACCAATTTTTTCTAATGTTTCATTTTTTTCACCTTTAAGACCGAAACGTCTCATCAGCACATCCTTCTCTCTATCCATTAGTTCTGAGAATAAATTAGAAACAACACCGATTACATCTAATCGGCTAGACTCTTCATTTCTTTTTTGAACAATTTTTTCTAAAATGTTTGCCATATATAAAAATAAAAAACTATTAACAGTTTTAAAACTCGACTAAGCTCATTTAACTGTCTTTACACTATCACAATATTTTATATTAGTCAAGGGCTATTTGAACCTGCTTCGCTTGTAGTGTTTAAGGTTGTTTTGGTCAAATATTAGGGAATATAAGAAGTATTGCCCTATTCTTCCCAGAATTATCACTTGACTTAAAAGGCTTTCTTGCTTAAAAAATTTACGAAACAAGAGGTGCTGGCCATAGAAAGAATGAGCTTTTACAAAACTACTTTTTTTTAGCTGATTTGAAAGTCTTGCCTTGATACCCTTGTCATAAAAAGCGGCTGTTCTATCGTGATAGACAATAGCATCTGGAGCTAGTGCTGCTTTAAGGCCAGCTTTATAAATCCTATACGCTAAGTCACAGTCCTCTTTGTACATAAAAAATTTAGGATCAAAGTAGACATCTCGATTGGCAATTTTTTTTAATTTATTTAAAGAGAATATACCAGCCGCACCTGAAACACCCATAATATCTGCTTTATCATATTGTCCTTTATCAATTTCACCCTGACCCAAGTCAATAAACCTAAGACCTGGTTTTAAAATTAAGCCACAACTATCAATTTGTTTTGTTTTTTTTAAATTATCAAAATCCCAGCGTAGTATCTTCGGACTAAGAGCGGCTAACTTTTGATTTTTATCTAGCGCTTTTACTAGCTTTAAAATAGCCTCTTCATCAAAAATTGTGTCTGGATTAATAATTAAAAAATATTCAGCCTCTATTGCTCTAGCTTTTTTTATTAAAAAATTATAAGCAGCGCCAAAGCCGATATTATCTTTACCGCTATAGTACTTAATATTTAAATTTTCTTGACGAGAAAAAAACTCTAAGGCCAGACGGTTAACATGATCACCCTTATCACTATTATCATATGCCATTACCTGATACTCACTGGGTTTTAAAAAAGCTAAAGCTTTTTTAAGTGAAGGTAGAAAATAAGCCAAATAATTTGCCGTACTTTGGTTGTAACAAATAAATCCAACGACTAATTTCATATTTAAAAAAACACTAAAAACTAGAATTATTTTCTAATTTATCTATATTATCATCTTGCCGTCTAACTTTTCTTTAGCAAAGACCTGAGCCTTTAAAAGGCTATCAAAGGTACCGGCATCTAGCCACTCGCCCTCTACTTGAGCGACGCTGAGCTCGTCTTTTTTTAAATACCAGTTATTTAAATCCGTAATCTCTAACTCTCCGCGTGGACTAGGTTTTATACTTTTTGCAGCTTCAACAACCCTGTTGTCATAAACATACAATCCAGTTACCGCGTAATTACTTAAATAGGTCTTAGGCTTCTCTACTATCTCCTCTGCCTGCATATTCTTATCAAATTTCACCACACCAAACCTTTCTGGATCTGAGACCTGTTTGGCAAAAATCTTAGCACCGCTTTTAAAGCTTTTTATATCTTCACTAAAATCATCTTCAAAAATATTGTCACCTAATATCATCGCCACACTATCATCATCTAAAAAGTTTTCTGCAATTATAAAAGCCTGGGCTAGGCCCTCGGGTTTATCTTGAATTTCATAAGTAAACTTAACGCCAAATTCCTTACCTGAACCAAGTAGATTTAGATAATCTCCCGCTCTTTCTGGGGCAACAATTATAAGAATTTCCTTTATACCCGCTTTTATAAGCGTATTTAAAGGATAGTATATCATCGGACGATTATAAATAGGTAACAATTGTTTACTGGTAATTTTTGTTAACGGTTGAAGTCTGGTGCCGCTACCACCAGATAAAATTATTCCTTTCATATTATTATTCTTAAATAATCTTTTAAAGCATCCTGATAGGGCCTCATTTTTTTAAGTTTGGTATTTTTTAAAATAGAAAACTTAGGTCTTCTCGCTGCCCTAGCTAAGTCTTCACTGCGCACTGCTCTTATAAGTACATCTTTTTTAGCAAGTGAAAAGAGTTCAGTGGCGGCCTCATGCCAAGTCACTGGATTTTCATTTACTAAATGATATATGCCATAGGCCGGCCGGGCCATAAACAATCTAGCACATGACGCTGCTAGGTCTGGAGTGTAGGTAAAGCAGCTAAGCTCTTCATTTACTACCTTAAGTTCATTATTTTCACTAGCAGCTTTTAACATGATGTCAAAAAAACTAGGCTTAGCATTAGAATTCTCCAGTCTAGGGCCAAATAATTTTGAAGTTCTAACAATATAGAACTTAAGGCCCCTGTCTTTTAATTTAAGTAACTCCAACTCGCCCAAAAACTTACTCTCACCGTATTTATTTATAGGGTTAGGAGTATCATCTTCAATAAACTCAGGGTCATTCTTTAAACCACTGAATACATAATCTGTTGAATAGTGAGCCAAAATAAAATCTAGCTTTAAAGCTAGGCTGGCTAAGTAAGCCGGTAAATCTCTATTTAAAGCCAAGGCCTGACTGTAGTGCTCTTCATTTTCGCAATTATCTACCTTATTGTAAGCAATAGTATTAACCACTAAATCTGGTAATAAATCTGTTAAAACATTACTTAAGACTTCTTTGTCTAAAGCATTAAAGTCATCTCTGTCAAAAGCATAGACTTCGTGGTCTTGTTCTAGAGCCAGCTTAAGCTGAGAGCCTAAATTACCTTTTGCCCCAAGTATAACTATTTTCATATTT
>CAZUDJ010000008.1:0-12041 GCA_964618575.1 uncultured Gammaproteobacteria bacterium
TTGCAATTTTAATCGGAGCAATCTTAGGAGATAGTTTTAAGAGAATTCTTTCTTCACCCTTTACCAGCTCTTCTGTGTAGGCGTCGCAAAGGAAAGCCAACATTGCTCTACCAGCACCAGCTGAGGTTTCAACTACATGCGGTATATATCTTTCCTGCGTCCTGGGGTCGAAGTAGCTTAAATCTTGTCCGGAAAATTTACTATGCTGACTTAAATCATAATCTCCTCGTGCGTGAATACCTTCTAATTCTTTAAATCCAAAGGGGTAATTATATTCTATGTCATAGGCAGCCTTAGCATAGAAAACTAAATTCTCATGTTCGTGCCAACGCAAGTTCTCTGCTTTAATTCCTAAATTAATATAGAAATTAAAACGTGCTTCTTTCCAAGCCTCATAGTGCTCAGGGGAGGTGCCAGGTTTAACAAAGTATTGCATTTCCATTTGTTCAAACTCACGAGTTCGAAATATAAACTGACGGGCGGTTATTTCATTTCTAAAAGCTTTACCAATTTGTGCAATACCAAAGGGAATCTTGACTCGACTAGAGTCAACTACATTTTTAAAATTAACATAAATTCCCTGACATGTTTCTCCTCTTAAATAAACTGGCTCTTTTTCAAAGTCGCCTGTGAAATTACCCAAGTTAGACTGAACTAAGAGATTGAATTTTTTAGCCTCACTAAAGTCATGGGCACCACAACTAGGACAAGCAACTTTTCCTTTATTTTCAATAAATATTTTATTAATTTCTTCTTCGCTCATTTTTTCATCAGCAAAAACCCCAGCTTCTTCAAGTAATGTGTCCACCCGTAATCTAGCGTGACATTTTTTACACTCAGTTAAAGGGTCTGAAAAGCCCTTAACATGACCTGAAGCCTCCCATACTTTAGGACTCATAAATATAGCGCTATCGAGACCAACAATATCATCTCTAAATTGAGTCATCTCTTTCCACCACTCTAATTTTATATTGTTTATTAAATGAGTTCCATATGGGCCATAATCATAGACAGCGGCAAAACCATCATAAATCTCTGAAGAGGGGAAAACAAAGCCTCTTCGCTTGGCTAGGGAAATGATTTTTTCTAAACTCGCACCCTGATGATTTTCAACTTTTTTATTCATAATATTAAATTTACATTTCTTCTAAAATGGGCAATCCTAAAAGCTCAAAGCCATTGCGCAACACCTGAGAAACAGTTTTAATTAATAATAGTCTTGCTTTTTTAACCCTCTTCTCTGATTTTAAAATATTTACTGCCTGATAGTAATCATTGGACATTCTTGCTAGTTCAAACAAATACTTAGCTACTTCACTAGGATTTTTTTTATCCATTGCTTGAGCAATAATGTCAGGATATTTTGCAACTTTAAGTATTAGCTCTTTTTCTCTCTCTTCCTCAAGAGCGCTAAGATCTGTTTTTCCGGCAAAATAACTTGGCCCTTCTTTGCGAAGTATGCTCTTTAGTCTAGCGTAGCTATATTCTAAATAACAAGCCGTGTAACCATCGAATCTAAGAGCATCGTCTATGTTAAAAACTATTTCTCTATCACTGCCTACCTTTAACATCTCAAATTTTATTACGGCGATAGCTAGTTTGTTGGCTGCTTCTTCTATATCCTCATCTGACCAAGTGTCACGGCGGGCTCTTGTTTCTTTAATTAACTTAGCTGTTATTTTCTCTTTCAGCTCACGATAGCTAATAATATTACCACTACGAGATGACATCATTCCTTCAGGCAAAGAAAGAAATTCGTAGGGCAGGTGGGTTAATTTTTGTTTATAACCAAGTAACTCTAAAACTTTAAATAATTGCTTAAAGTAAAGACTTTGTCTAACATCAACTACATATACTGACTCAGAAAGGTCATATAAACTAAATTTATTAATTGCTAAAGCTAGGTCAGCTACTGCATAGAGAGCAGTTTTATCTGACCTTATAACTGGCAAAACACCCAAGCCGTAGGTTTCTAAGTCCGCTATTATTGCCCCCTCACTTTCTTTTAAAATATTTTCCTCTAGTAATTTTTCAACTATCTTAAGCCCCTCATCAACTACATCACTTTCATAAAATATTCTTTCAAACTTAATATCTAACTCTTTATAGATATCGTCGAAATATTCTATACTCCAATCTCGACTTTCTTTCCAAAGTTTATAATTATCGCCCTCTCGACTCTCTATCTCTTGCATAATCTTAGCAACCTCTAGCTTATACTCTGGCCTTTCTTTTATTTTTAAATTTGCCTCAGCGTAACACTTTCCCAATAGATAACCTTTCGGCTCTGTGCGGTTAGCATATTCAGGATTGTTCTTCCAATTCCAAATTGTTTTAGCAGTGTGAATGCCAAAATCATTAATATAGGAAACTCTAATACTCTTATCTCCGCTGGCGTCTATAATATTTGAAACAGCGTCACCGTAAGAAATATTACGTAGATGTCCTATATGATACTCTTTATGCGTGTTACCATTGGAGTACTCAACCATTATTTTATTAGGCTCTTCCTTTTCATAACTACCATAGCTATCTTTTTTCTGCTTAACATCTTCTATAACTTTTGTAGCTACTACGTCGAGGGCTAAAAATAAGTTTATATAAGCTCCTACTATTTTAATATCCTTAAAATAAGAATTTAATTCCTCATCTTCACTTATTTTTTTCTTCCAGGCTTCAGCTAATTCACCTGGCTCTATATTCTTTTTCTTAGCAGCCGCGAAACAAGCCAAACTCAAATCTCCTAGCTTTTGTTGGCTAGGGTAGGAAAAAACTAAATCATCAGATTTCAAAACAGCTTTTATTTTATTTTGTAATTCTTGCCAAAAATACATATAGCGTTATTTATCTAAATTTAAATCTTGAGTAATGTTAAATAATATGTTATAATACTATCAGACTTTAGTAAGTTTTTCAATCTTAATTAATCAGCAAGCTTCGTCTTAAGGCAAGCTTATAAATTTTATGTTTTCATACAGACTTATCGTTAAAAAAGCTTGGGATATTGCTTGGCAGCATAAATATCTTTGGCTCTTAGGGCTTTTTGCCTCTATCGTAGCTGCCAGTGGCACCTTTGAGTTTCAGTTTCTCTCCAATAGCTTTCAGTCTGGAGCACTTGAAAACCCCTATTACTACCTCAATACTATTTTAATAAGCCTTGAGTCACTAGGCTTATTCCTTTTAGGTCTTGTTAATCTATTTTCTTACAATATTTTAACAATTTTAAACACCTTAACAGTTCTTATTATTGTAGCTGCTATTTTAATTTCATTTATTTGGCTCTCTGTATCATCTCAAGCGGGACTAGTGGTAGCTTCAGAAAAAATAGGTAGCAGCAAAAGAAAAGTATCTGATTTAAGCATACGAAAATTAATGACAGCTGGTCATAAAAACTTCTGGCCTGTTTTAGGTTTAAACGTTTTAATAAATATAGCTGTTGTGTTTATCTTATCTATTATTAGCTTGCCACTTTTAATTTTATCTGCTAAATACTCTACCTCTCTTACCTTTCTTTACGTGCTCGCTTTTATAATCTTTATACCACTTGCGATTGCTTGCTCTCTTATGATTAAGTATGCAATTGCCTTTAAAGTACTAGAAGGTGACAGCTTTTTAGATTCTCTTAAGAACTCTTGGAACATGTTTACTGAAAATTGGTTAGTAAGCATAGAGATGGGTATCATTTTGTTTTTAATTAGTTTTGTAGTTGGCTTTATAATCATACTACTACTTTATATCTTTATTTTACCCTACTTCATTTTTGCTCTTGACTACGCCCTTATTCCTCTTATCGTAATCCTGGCAATTTTAGCCTTCTTCTTGGTTCTAGCAGTTGGCTCTTTCCTAACAACTTTCCAAATTGCGGCTTGGACTAATATTTATGTAGAGCTGAAAAATGGTAACGGTCAAGCTAAGCTTGAAAGAGTCTTCAATAAGAAGGATAAATAAAAATAGGCACTTAATAAGCGCCACTCAGCTCATCCTTCTTTACTCTAAAATATGAATAAAAATGCTTCTATAGATAATTTACTTAATCCCAGCGGCGACGAAAAAAGCGTCGCCGGCATTTTTGCGAAGAAGCAAAAGGAAATAAAGATTAAGGAAATTGAAAAAAGGACCCAAAAAAGAGCCAGTGAGCTCGACATGGATTATATTAATTTAATTGGCTTCCCTATTAGTCCTGAGGCAATTAGCTTAATAAAAGAAGATAGAGCTAAGGAGCTTAGGGCTGTTTGTTTTTTATACGATGGCAAAAATATTCGCATTGCCTGTCTAGAGCCTAATAAAGAAATTTTAGCTGAAGCAGAAAATCTAGGTGCTAAATATTTTGCTGATGTAAGAATTTATCTAGTGTCAGGAAATAGTCTAGACTACGCTCTTGATGTCTACCGCGCTGTGCCTAAGGTTATAAAATATGATGCTGGTATAGAAATAAAACCATCTGATCTTATTAAGTTCCAAGATGATTTGGTAAATTACAAAAGTTTAAATGAAAAAATCAATGAGGTAAATGTTAGTGATATTATTACCTTAATGCTAGCTACAGCTCTTAAGGTCTCAGCTAGTGATATTCACATTGAGGTTGAAGAAAAAGGAGTAGTTATTCGCCTAAGACTAGACGGTGTCTTGCAAGAAGCAGCTATTATTGAAAGCAATAAATGGGAAAAGATTATATCACGTTTAAAAATACTAGCGGGAGTAAAAATTAATATTGAAAATCAACCCCAAGATGGTCGTTTCACTATCTTTTTAGAGAGTCATAATGTGGATGTGCGCTGTTCTTTCTTGCCAACTGCCTATGGTGAGAGCGTTGTTATGCGTATTTTAGATTCAAGAGCTAGCACCTTAGATATAGAGGCCTTGGGCATAAGACCACAAGCTTTAAGTATATTAAAAAGAGAAATATCAAAGCCAAATGGCTTAATTCTTGTAACCGGACCCACTGGTAGTGGAAAAACAACTACTCTTTATGCCATTTTAAATAAACTAAATCGGCCGGGGGTTAAAATCATAACCTTAGAGAACCCCATAGAATATCAACTGCCGGGCATAAATCAAAGTCAAATTGATGGCAAGTACGGTTTTAATTTCTCAGAAGGTTTGCGCTCTGTTTTAAGGCAAGACCCTAACATTGTTATGGTTGGTGAAATACGTGACCTAGAGACTGCTGAAATATCTATCCAAGCTTCCCTAACGGGACACTTGGTGCTTTCCACACTCCACACCAACGACGCTTCAGGCGTTATTCCTCGCTTAACCGATTTAGGGGTTAAGCCTTACTTTCTAGCTCCTTCAGTAAATGCTGTTATAGGACAAAGACTGGTGAGAAAAATATGTCCACTCTGCCGAAAGGAGCAAGTTTTAGCTAAAGATGAGGAGGACTTAATATATAAAATTTTAGCTGTCATCTCTCCTAAGGCCGGTGTTGATGCTCCTGTTTCTTTGCCTAAAATATATCAGGCTGGTGAAGGTTGTGAAAATTGTAATTTTACTGGCTACAAAGGTAGGGCAGGAATATTTGAAGTTTTTACTATCACCGATGACATTCGCCAATTAACTATAGATGAGGCTCCTTCATTTAAAATCATGCAACAGGCTATAGAAAATGGCATGATAACTATGTTACAAGACGGTATACTCCGTGTTTTAAATGCAGAAACCAGTCTCGAAGAAATCTATCGTGTTATTGGTAACTTTGACTATGTAAATGAGCTCTATGACATTGTTATCTCTCAAACCATAGGCAGAGGAATAAAGATAAATCAGGATGAGGTAAGCAGGGCTAAGGAGCTTAAAAAAGATATAAGTAATATAGATAAAGAACTTTTAGCTCTTCCCGCCTCGCAACTTATAAAACTAACCATGGCTCTTGCTGTTATAAGCGACGCTGGTGACGTTCATATTGAACCCTCAGAAAACGATGTTGCTATTAGATTTAGAGTTGATGGCATCATGCACGATATTACTAGATTGCCTAAAACTAGCTATTTACCTTTGCTTTCAGAACTTAAGATTTTAGCGGGGACAGCTACTAATATTAAAAAAGCTACTTTTGATGGCCGCTTTAGCGTCTACCTTCCTGACGACAGAAAGGTAGATTGTCGACTTTCAATTATATCTGGTGGCTATGGTGAGTCTATCGTTATCCGAGTTCTCTCTTCCTCGGCCGCTAAACTAGACATGAGCAAACTAGGCATTAGCTCTATTGCTCTGCAGTCAGTCAATAAAGCTTTGAAAAAAAATAAAGGAATTATTATTACCACTGGCCCTACTGGTAGTGGAAAGACGACCACTCTCTACAGCATGCTAAATAAGCTCAATAAGCCAGATATAAAAATTATTACTGTCGAAGAGCCTATAGAATATCAATTACCTGGTATAATGCAGACTCAAATTGATGCTGCCAGTGGCTATACCTTTGCTTCAGCCATGCGCTCCTTGCTAAGACAAAATCCTAACATAATGATGATAGGTGAGATTCGTGATGAGGAAACTGCTAAGATTGCTATTGAGGCTTCTATGACCGGACACTTGGTTCTTTCGACCATACATGCCAATAGTGCAGCTGGAGCCATTTCTCGCTTTGTTGGTCTAGGAGTTGATAGACAAGCTCTTGCCAACTCTATGGAGTTTTCTATTGGCCAAAGGCTGGTAAGACGTATTTGCCCACACTGTAAAGAAGAAGCTACTATCTCTCCAGAGGACCTAGAAAGAGTTAAAGAAATTTTAGCTGGCATTAAGAATAAAGATGTAATTATCCCCACAGACTTAAAATTTTATCAGGGTCGTGGTTGTCCGGAATGTGCAAGCCTAGGCTACAAAGGAAGGCTGGGTCTATATGAGGCAATAGAGATGACACCGCGCATTCGTCAAATCATTCAAGGTGACACTGTCACTGACTTGCAAATTGAAAAGGAGGCTATAGAAAATGGTATGCTAAATATTCTTCAAGACGGTGTGCTTAAGGCTTTAAATGGCGACACTACCCTTGAGGAAGTCTTTAGAGTCAGCTAAAGGATAACAAAAACAATATTATGATAAATAAAGATTTTTTAGAAATACTTAAAAAAGACTATCGAAAACATGAGATAGAAAGAAGGGAAATTATTACTGCTTCAAACAATCTCTTGTTTAATGCTAAAAAAATAATTTTCAAATTACAAAGAGAGGAATTTGAGGAAGCAAATGATAGCTTTAAAGAAGTGGAAAATTCTTTTAAAGATCTGGCTAATAAATTTGGTGATGCTAGGCTTAAAAAAGAGGGTTCCTATCGGGCAGCGGCTGAAGAATACTTAGAAGCTAAAACTTTCTACCAAGTTATATCCGGGAAAGATATAGACGAAGTATCAGGTCTTAATTTTGATTATGAGTCATATTTTGGCGGTGTTTGTGACCTAATTGGTGAGCTCGTTCGCTATGCTACCAATCAAGCAGCTAAAGGTAATTTTGAAGAAGTTTCAAAAATTAAAACTAAGGCTGAAAACATAATGGCCCAGTTAGTAGACATTGATATGACAGGCTATCTTCGTACAAAATATGATCAATCTCGAGGCCACCTTCGTAAATTAGAACAAATGGCATATGAGATAAGGTTAAAAACTGGTAAATAAGTCTATGACAATTGCCATAATATCTGACATTCATGACAACTTAAACAAACTGGAGAAATGTTTGGCTATCTGCAAGGAAAATAAAGTTTCAAAAATAATTTGTTGTGGTGATGTTTGTAGCAAAGATACTCTTAAATATCTTTCTACTAATTTTAGGGAAGAAATTTTCTTAGTAGAGGGTAACGCTGAAACTTTTGAATATAAAGATTTAAACAAATTCACTAATATAAACTTTCAATATTTACTTGGCTATACAGAGATAGATAATCTTAAAATTGGCTTTTGTCACAAATCTAAAGATATCCTTAAAGTTCTTGAAAGCTCAGAAGATAAATTAGATTTTATATTTTACGGCCATAGTCACAAACCATGGCTAGAAAATAAAAATGGCACTTTAGTTATAAATCCTGGAAATGTGGCCGGTATATTTTATCAAGCGAGTTTTGCTCTATTTAATACCAGCACTAGAAAACTAGACTTAATAAGTATTCTTTAAAACAAAAAACAAAGCCAAGTGCTTTGTTTTTTTCTCACTAAAATATAATATTTACTTCAGTAATTTCTTTAAATAAGCCCCAGTCAGGCTTTTTTTATTATTCATGACTTGTGTCGGAGTGCCTTCTGCTACCACCAAACCTCCTTTTACTCCACCTTCAGGGCCTAAATCTATTATCCAGTCAGCTGACTTTATCACTTCTAAATTGTGCTCTATTACTAAAACTGTATTTCCCTGGTCTACTAAAAGATTTAAAACTTTAAGTAGTTTTTCAATATCGGCAAAATGCAGGCCGGTGGTTGGCTCATCTAAGATATATAAAGTCTTACCATTTGAGCGACGAGAAAGTTCAGTCGCTAATTTTATCCTCTGCGCCTCTCCTCCTGAGAAAGTAGTCGCACTCTGCCCCAACTTAATATAACCTAGACCCACTTCTTCTAAGGTGTTTAGTTTTTGCAAAATTGCGGGAGTGTCTTTAAAAAATTCTCTCGCTTCTGAAACCGTCATCTCCAATACTTCAAATATATTTTTACCTTTATACAATACTTCCAAAATCTTCTCTTTAAACTTCTTTCCATGACAGACATCACAACTAATATAGACATCACTTAAAAATTGCATTTCTATTTTAATTACTCCGTCACCAGAGCAATTTTCACAACGACCACCTGGTACATTAAAAGAAAAGTGTCCTGCTCCTAAGCCCTTTATTTTAGCTTCTGCTAAGTTAGCGAATATATCGCGAACTGCTGTAAAGAGGCCGGTATAGGTAGCAGGGTTGGAGCGCGGTGTTCTACCAATAGGAGATTGGTCAATATTTACCACCTTCCCTACATTATCTGCTCCTACAATTTTCTTATAAGCTCCCGGCTCTGCCTTGGAGCGATAAAACTTTTTACTTAAGTAGTTAGCTAAAATATCATTCATTAAAGTAGACTTACCAGAACCAGAAACACCACTTACGACTACTAGTTTTCCTAAAGGAAAGCTAACATCAATATTTTGCAGATTATGTTCACTAGCGCCAATTATATCTATACTTTTTCCTGAGCCTTTTCTTAGTTTACTGGCTATAGCGATTTTTTTCTTGCCGGAAAGATATGCGCCTGTTATTGAGTTTTCACATTTTTTTATATCCTTAGGCGTTCCAACAAATAAAATCTCCCCTCCGTGCTCACCTGCCCCTGGCCCAACATCAATTAAGCAATCAGCTGCTAGCATAGTGGCTTCATCATGCTCTACAACAATAACAGTATTACCATTATCGCGTAAATCTTTTAGAGTCTTAATTAACTTATCATTATCTTTTTGGTGTAAACCGATAGATGGCTCATCTAAGATATATAAAACACCTGACAAAGCAGAGCCAACTTGAGTAGCCAGCCTGATTCTTTGCGCCTCACCCCCTGACAAAGTGTTAGCTCCCCTGGCTAGTGTTAAGTAGGATAGGCCGACATCTGTCATTAGCTTTAAGTCTTTAATAATCTCAGTTACTATAGGCCGGGCAATATCTTCTTTGCCAAGGAAAAGCTTAGGATCTTTGCTCCAGGCAATAAATAAACGCAAACAGTCTTCAATACTTAAATTTGTAATGGCAAAAATATTCTTATTATCTATTGTAACCTCTAGAGATTCTGGTTTTAAACGAGCACCAAAACAAGCCGGACAAAGTGCATTGTGCATGGCTTTTTCTATTTCTTGTTTTACAAAATTTGATTTAGTTTCTCTATATCTTTCATTTAGATATTGTAAGATCCCAGCAAACTCAAGATCCCCCTCTAGGATTAAGTCTTTATCTTTCTTTGTTAAATCTGCAACTGCTGTTCTTAGGTTTATGCCATGGCGCTTAGCTAAACCCTCTAGACCTTTTATTAAACTACCACTACTTAAACTTGAATAAGGCAGGGGTTTAATTGCCCCCTCTAAAATACTTAAACGCTCATTGAAAATTAAATTTTTATCTAACTCCATTTTTTCTCCCAAACCAGTACATTCCTGGCAAGCGCCATGTCCGGAGTTAAAAGAAAATTCTCGTGGCTCTAAAGCTGATCTACTATAATCACAACTTAGACATTTATAAAAACGTTCTATCTTACTCGATTTAACTACTTTGCCTCGCAACATCTTCTCAACTTTTTTTTCTTTAGAGCTCGCTTGTAATTTTGTCTTGCAGTTGGGGCAGTGGGGATCGCCACACTTTGAATAAAGCAATCTTAAATAATCATACGCCTCAGTGACTGTGCCTACTGTAGAGCGGGGATTGTGACCAACTGTTCTTTGGTCTATAGATATTGCTGGTGAAAGCCCTTCTATTAGATCAAGATCCGGCTTGTCCATAAGACCAACAAATTGCCGCGCATAAGAAGAGAGGGACTCAACATAACGCCTTTGCCCCTCAGCATATATAGTGTCAAAAGCTAATGATGATTTACCTGAGCCAGATAGACCTGTAATTACTACTAACTGGTTTCTAGGGATGTCAATATTAATATTTTTTAAATTATTTGTGCGCGCTCCTCTTATTTTAATAAAGTTAACTGCCATAGTGTATTTTTTAAAAATTAAGTTTCCAGTATTATAGGGTAAAATTAATAAAAAAACAAGACCTCACTTAAAAAAGTGTGGTCTGCTATTTATAATCTTACTTTAATTATTCAAAATATTGGATAAAATATTTTCAAAATACTAAACAGTATTCTATCAAAAAAATTCATACTTTTTGACTCTGCTTCAAACAAGACTGCTTCTTTTTTCCACTTATCAAGTATTTGCCTTACATCCGCTACTAGGTTTTTTTGTTGGGAAAACATGCCTGCTTCATAATTTATTCTAAAGGACAAGATATCAAAATTCTGAGATCCTATTGCCACTTCATTGTTGTCTATCATCATTAACTTGGCATGATTCATACCATCACTGATATAGAATTTAACTCCGACTTTCGATAAGCGATGAACATTTATAAAATTCATTCTATCTAGAGCTTTTATATCTGTATTCTTGGGAACTATCATCTCTACCTCCACTCCTCTACGACAAGCATCATCTATTGCTACTAGCAGCCACCGTGGCGGCAACAAATAGGGGGTAACAATTTGTAAAGAGTATACAGCGTTGGAAATTTTTTTATGATAATAACGATTTAAGTTATATCTCTTATTGGTATTTGGCCAATTATCTAGTACCCAATTTTTAATTTTTTTGGGAAAAGGCTCATAGGCAAAACGCACTATAGAATCTTTTCTTCCTCCTGCTCGGTAGTACGAATTTGCAAAAGATTTAAGTAGTAATCTTGCTGGTGCTCCGGCTATTTTAATTTGTAAATCGCGCCAATCCCTAGCCCCCTCTTTAATGTTTACACCTCCTAAAAACGCAATCTTTTTATCAACTATAAGTATTTTTCGATGACTTCTTTTGAGCCAGTGACTAAAGAAAATAAACTCAGCTCCAGAATCTTTAAGCTCTCTTATAAGTTTATACGCCAAATCATAGCTACCAAAGGAATCTGCAATTACTGCCACCTCTAGACCTGCCTCTGCCTTTTCTTTGAGCAGGCTAAAAAAGTCATGCGTTTTTATTGTATCGTTTGCTAAGATATACATCTCCAAATAAATAGACTCTTTGGCACCCAAAATGGCAGAAAACATTGCATCCCAGGCCTTGTGCGAGGTTGTGTATAATTTATATTTCATATTTTAGCTCCGATTTTTTTATCAACTTTATTTAAAACAGTTTTTTCATTACGAATTAATCGGCAAATATAGTTTAAAAGAAAAGCAAGGGAGTTAAAGGAAAGCCTTATGCGCCCTTATGTACTCATATAATTGTAGTCACATTATACATTATTTAGCTATTTTTAACAAAATATTAATATTTATTTTATTTATATTCACTCTAGTTAAGCTTACTAAACAAAATAAAAATACCCAGTATTG